>JAGFXQ010000413.1 GCA_017861355.1 Bacillota bacterium | reverse complement strand
GCATTCGATGTATTTATAAAATTCATATTTAATATCATACCTTTCTACATTGCACCAAAAGCATTCTTGATCAGGGAAATCTCTTTATCTAGAATTACGACTGCATCAAAACGACAGGGAGTGCTCTCCGGTAGCTTATGTAACAGCATGTAGAACATGGCAGTTCTGGTGATCCGACGCATTTTGTTCGGTGTAATTGCTTCAGCCGGATAACCTTTCGAGGAGCTGGAGCGATATTTGACCTCAATAAAACAGAGATAACCATCATCTTGAGCAATCAGATCGATCTCTCCTGTCTTACAGCGGAAGTTACGTTCTAATATCCGGTAGCCACTCCGTATCAGATAGTTTGCAGCTTTTTCTTCGAATTCTGCACCTAATGCCCGGTTATTCATTACGTTCTCCAACCTTTGTTTTAATACGATCCATTTTATCTACGAAGATCAATATTTCTGCAACCACCTCATATAGCTCCGGTGGTATCATTTCACCGATTTCCAACTTCGATAAGGTATTGGCAAGCTTCTCATCCTGATGAAGCGGGATATCTGATTCCTTTGCTTTGGCGATAATCTTCTCTGCAAGATAACCTCTGCCGGAGGCAATTACCTTCGGAGCCTCCTCATTCGGTTCGTAGGAAAGAGCTACGGCAGTTTTCGGTTTTTGATTTTGTTTTTTATCTTCCATCGTTCATCCTCCGTAGGATCAAATATCGGATTATATAAGATAATAAAGAGATCGACTATTCCTCAGTATAGAAGTTCTTCACAAAAGTTCTACGATGAATTGGGGTAAGACCGTATTGCTTAATGGCTTCAATATGCTTCGCAGATCCATTGCTGCGATTGAGACACTTTTAGCATCTCCTTTGATAATCGGTACTTGCTTGATATCGACTCCGGGGATTGTTACCGCATCGTTGAGTAAAATATCCGGGCGAACCTTCAGATTTCCGATGGCCTTACGCATTGCTTCATAAGTTGCCTGCAGGATGTTGATTTCATCAATCTGATTCGGAGGTACGCTTCCGATACCGTAGGCAATCGCTTTCGAGATGATCTCATCGTATAATTCCTCGCGCTTCTTCTCAGACAGCTGTTTGGAATCATTGATATAAAGGATCTCACAATCCTTCGGAAGGATTACGGCCGCTGCGATCACAGGTCCAGCAAAGGGACCTCTACCAACCTCGTCGATGCCGCAGATATATTCATAATCATTATATTTTTGCTCGTATATCTTCATTTTAGCCAGGCGTTCTAATTCCTTCTGAAGCATCTGAGCTTTGTTACGATATTGATTACAGATTGTTACGGCACCACTTCGTTCATCCCCATCATACTTCTCAAGGAGTACCAGTATTTCTTCCTTGGAAGCCTGCATAAATTCAAGCTTAATCTGAGCGATTTTCTTCGGTGTCTGATCCATAGGATTATTTACGTTTGTCATAGGAGCCGCCTCCATTTTCTTAAGTGTTGGGAGTTTCTTTCGCTATCACCGGAGGGAACTCCAGTGTGATATTACCAAGCTTAGTGCTGCGGAAATCATCTACTAACAGCCCGGCTGCTCGATCTACGTCCGGTTCTCCACCCTTCAATAAGCAGGAACGTTTGATGGCGATTTGTTCTAACAGCTTCGAAGCGCCTTTGATATCCAAATCATCGGCAAAACTTTCAATTCCGTAACGTTCAACCAGAACATTTGGATAATTCTTTTGCAGTAATAGAATCATCTCTAAGGACAAATCTGTCGTATTAACAATATTGTCATTAATAGAACCAATCAAAGCAAGCTTTAATCCAACACTCTGATCTTCAAATTTTGGCCATAGAATTCCGGGAGTATCCAGTAATTCTACTGTCTTACTCAGACGAATCCACTGCTTACCCTTCGTAACACCCGGCTTATTACCGGTTTTGGTAGAAGCCCTACCGACGAAGCTGTTAATGAACGTGGACTTACCTACATTCGGAATACCGACGATCATAGCACGTACCGGACGATTCAGGATACCTCTTTTGCGATCTCGCTCGATCTTTGCTTGACAGGCTTTGTTTACGATGTCCTGTACCTGCTTTACACCAGTACCACTTTTTGAATTGACTAAAGAGGCAAAATATCCTTTTGTCTCAAAATATTCTTTCCAGGCATTATTGTAGCGTTGATCAGCCATATCAGCTTTATTAAGTAATATAACTCTGGATTTATTCTTCGCTAACGTATTAATATCAGGATTCATACTGGAGATTGGTATTCTGGCATCTACCAGCTCAATTACCACATCAATCAGCTTTATATCCTCCTGCATGGAACGCTTCGCTTTGGCCATATGACCCGGATACCATTGAAAATGCATTTATTTCCTCCAATAGCTGAGTAATCTACTCGGCTTTTTCTTCTGCTTCTGTTTCTTTAATTAAATTAAGTTTATTTACAAAGTTAAAGGGTGATGTTCGAATAAAAGCTTTCCCGATAATCTCTTCCCGTCGTATCATACCGACACTGGCAAAGCGACTATCTTCGCTGTTATTACGATTATCTCCTAACACAAAATATTCATTCTCTTCCAGGGTGATTTCCTCGGTTGCTAGACCATAGTTTGCCATCAGCTCGACATTTACAATCTCCTCGATTGCTACCCCATTGATATAGATGACTCCATCCTTGATTTGCAGCTTTTCGCCCGGTAGGGCCACAATTCGCTTTATATCATAATAGCTGTGTTCTTCCCCACTTTGCTTAAATACTATGACGTCAAAGCGCTTAGGGTCAGTAAAACGATAAGAAAATTTATTGATAATGATCTGATCTCCATCTGTCAACGTAGTCTCCATAGAGATTCCGACCATATTTGTTCGCTCCAAGGCATAATATACGATAAAATATGCAAGAAAAATTACAGCTGCAATCTCAGCAACCCAGATTAAGGTCTTAATGAAAATTCGCATGATTAACGGTTTTTTACTTTCTTTATCAAAATCATAGTCCATAGAAATACCGGAACCTTTCTTAGTGTTAAAAAAGGGACAATCTCGTAAGTATTGTCCCTTCGTAGTACTATCTCATTAACTCTTTAACCTTAGCTTTCTTACCTACTCTATTACGTAAATAGAACAGTTTAGCCTGTCTAACTTTACCGCGTCTGATGACTTCGATTCGGTCAATGCTAGGGCTATGAACCGGCCAAGTCTTCTCAACACCAATACCATTGGATGTCTTTCTTACAGTAAAAGTTTCTCTTGATCCACCGTTCTGTCTCTTTAATACAGTTCCTTCGAAAACCTGAAGTCTCTCACGGTTACCTTCCTTTACCTTTGCGTAAACTTGAACCGTGTCGCCAACGTTGAACTCAGCAACCTGTGCTTTCAACTGCTCAGCTTCAATACTTTTAATAATATCGTTCATTTTGTGACCTCCTTAATATTTAGATGTTCTTGACGCGCTTAGTTCAGCATCAGAGGACCATCCCATCTCACAACATCTTACTTTAGCATAAACACCTAATAAATGCAAGCATTTTTTCGCGTTTTAATATACGTCGAAATTCTTCTGGAAGATTAGTTTTGTTAAGAACTCTCCTTCTTCCTCAGTTAGGTTTGCTTTATCTAATAAGTCCGGGCGGCGTTCATAGGTGCGCAGTATGGATTGCTGTCTTCGCCAAGCCTCGATATTGGCGTGATGACCGGTTAATAATACCTC
>JAGFXQ010000145.1 GCA_017861355.1 Bacillota bacterium | reverse complement strand
ATATTAATATCAAGAATATTGTCAGCATCAATGAGCTTTAAGGCATCGGCAATGCTTCTCCTGGTGATATCAACCTCCAACTTCAGATTGCAGCCCTTGCTCTTAACTACGTTGATTCCGTCTTCATCCGACATATCCATAGCCTCCCTCAGCTTTACTTCCACAATCTTTCGGTTGAGATAATGGTATTTCAGATTTTCCATCGAATCATCCAGAACTATGCTTCCGTGATTGACGATGATGATCCGTTTGCATAGCTTCTCGATATCGCCGACATCGTGACTGGTTAGGAAGATCGTTGTCTTATATTCCTTGTTCATCTTCTTGATCAGGGTACGGATATTCTCCTTCACTACCGGATCCAGCCCGATGGTAGGTTCATCGAGAAATAAGATCTTTGGTCTGTGAATCAGAGAGGCAACAATCTCGCAGCGAATTCTTTGACCGAGGGAAAGATTTCTAACCGGTGTATTGATGAACTCCTCCAGTTCAAACACCTGCTTCAGTTCCTCAATCCGCGCCTCTGATTCCTCTTCCTTCAAATCATAGATCGCTGCAAAAAATTTGAAGTTATCATAAGGTGTCAGATGCATCCATAGCTGCTCCTTCTGTCCAAAGACGGTACCGATCCGATAAGCAAGTTGTTTACGCTTTGTCGTTGGGTTAATGTCCATGACGGAGGCACTTCCACTGTCCGGGTAGAGAATACCGGTCAGCATCTTGATTGTCGTGCTCTTGCCCGCTCCGTTTGGTCCAATGAAAGCGAGAATCTCTCCTTCCTCAACGGTGAAGCTGATCTGATCTACCGCCTTTATCGTTCGATAGCTCGGCTTCAGAATGGATTTCAGACTCCCCTTCAGCCCCTTGTCTTTTACCTTTACGCGAAAGGTTTTTGATAATTGATTTACTGCGATTGCATCCATTTTCCTTCCTCCCCTTATTTTGTTTTATATGAAATGTTAGAAAGCACACTTCGCAAAATAGCTATTGTTATGTATAAAAAAACCGCCTGGATAATAGTGAACTATTATGCAAGGCGGTGATTGGTTTTATATAAACTAAGCCCATTCCGTATCTGCATAACTGAAGGAGACATCTCTACCTGCAGCTATGCGTTGATGCTGCAAGGTTAATGTCTAATTCGTTCGAAGCAAATAATGACGTGCATGGGCATGAATTGTTTCATGGAAATTATCTCCTTAAATGGAATTTTTGCTAGTATAGCACAAGGATTCCAGATATGCAAGCGATATTTTAAAACGGTGAACATTTTATTGCGCAATTATTATTGCTGATATACAATAAAATCAGGCTATAACATATGTGGGGGGTACTATGCTAGAGATAAAAGAAGTAAGAACAAAGAAGGAACAGAAAGTTTTTGCAGAGTTTAACACAAAGATGTATAAGGAGATCCCGCAGGCGATTCCCAAGCTGATTACCGACGAATTAAACATTTTTGATCCGAAAAAAAATCCTGCGTATGAATACTGCAGGACAAAGCAGTTCTTAGCATATCGGGATGGCAAATGTATCGGAAGAATTGCAGGAATTATCAACAAGGCAGCGAATGATAAGTGGAATACCAGGAGAATTCGCTTTTCCCGTGTGGATTTTATTGATGATCCTGAGGTGTCTGCAGCCCTATTCAAAGCGGTAGAGAACTGGGGCAAAGAGGAAGGTTTGGATGAGATTCACGGACCACTCGGCTTTAACGATATGGATCAGGAGGGAATGTTGGTCGAAGGCTTTGAAGAAGAAAGCATGTTTATAACTATCTATAATTATCCCTATTACATAAAGCATATGGAGAACTTGGGTTTTCACGGTGATACAGACTGGGTTGAATACCAGGTGAAGATTCCGCGGGAAAAGAATGATAAGCTGGATCAGCTATCGGCGGCAGTGCTTCGTAAGCATAGACTTAAGCTCGTGGAGCCGAAGACTCGCAACCAGATTAAACCATATATTACTAAGATATTTGATCTTTATAACATCGCTTATGAGAATCTATATGGAACAGTAAAATTATCTTATAAGCAGATTATGAAATATTATGATGAATTCATATTACTGATTAATCCGAACTATGTGAAGCTGTTGATCGATGAGAACGAGCAACTGGTAGGCTTTGGACTGGCATTACCTTCGCTTAATCAAGCGGTGAAGGGGAATGGAGGTAAATTATTTCCGCTCGGTTGGTATCATCTATTGCGGGCACCCTATACCGAGAAGAGAATTCTTGATCTCTATCTGATCGGAGTCCTTCCTCACATGCAGAATAAGGGCTTAACTGCAGTTTTGATGAATTCCATGGCAGCTTCTGCAAGAGAGAATGGTTTTGAATATGCTGAGACAGGCCCGGAGTTGGAGAACAATTATCAGGTTCAGGCATTGTGGAAGCATTACGAGGCAAGACAGCACAAGCGCAGACGTTGTTGGATCAAGTCGATTGAGCAGAAGAGATAAGGAGAGTATGATGCAGATTTCCGGATTGTTTAATGAGAAGAAGACCGTGCTATCCATGGAGGTATTTCCTCCAAAGAAGACAAGCTCCATTGAGACGATCTATTCGACTCTTTCTGACCTGCAGGAATTACGACCTGATTTTATCAGTGTCACCTATGGTGCCGGAGGTAATGCGGGTGACACCCTAACCTGCGATATCGCTTCTTCCATTAAATACAAATATGGGATTGAACCATTAGCCCATCTAACCTGCGTGAATTATACGAAGGCGGAGATTGACATCATATTGGATCTCCTGCAACAGAAGGGGATTGAGAATATCCTGGCACTTCGTGGAGATATTAATCCTGATATTCCACCGAAGAACGAGTTTCGTTACGCCAGTGAGCTGGTTGCTTATATCAAAGAACGAGGTGGATTTCATGTATCCGGAGCCTGTTATCCGGAAGGACACATCGCTTCGGAGAACCTGATTGGAGACATTCATAATCTGAAGAGAAAAGTAGATGCCGGTGCAGAGCATCTGATTTCACAGCTTTTCTTTGATAACAGTTATTACTACTCCTTCTTAGAGAAAGCCAGAATTGCAGGTATTACGGTGCCGATTGAGGCGGGAATCATGCCGGTGGTAAATAAAGCTCAGATAGAGCGTATGGTTACCCTGTGCGGGGCTAGTCTTCCTGCAAAATTCACGAAGATGATGCAGCGCTTTGAGCACTCCCCGGAAGCACTCCGGGATGCAGGAATCGCCTATGCGGTAGATCAAATGGTCGATCTGATGACCCAAGGAGTGGATGGTATTCATCTGTATACGATGAATAATTCGTTGATTGCGAAGCGGATACATGCGAGTATTGCAGGCTTAATCAGCCGTGAGTAAATCATATGCAGTTATTGCGGTAGAACGTTGATAAGATTTGTGAAGTCAGTTCATGTCATTCTTCCATTTGTAATATAATCCGTGTCATGGTTTGGAACAATTAATTATCTTATCTCGTCTAATTGTTGATTTAAGATTAAAATATTCAATTGAGATGATAATAATTCTAAAGTATACAGGAACGCTTATGAAAGGATGGAATTTATGAAAAAGATAGTCTTGTCTATGATAATGATACTGCTTCTGGTATCTTTCGTCGGATGTAAGAAGAATAGTGATAATACAAAACAAAATACAGAGGATAGATCGCCTACTGCACAACCCACGATTACACTTCCTCCGGAGACGACCGGTGATGAGATAGGTGAAGCAGTGGGTGAGAAGGAAGTATTTACCCTGGAGGATTATTTCCCATTCGAAGCAGATACGGAATATGTCTATGAAGGAGCAGGGAATGAGTATGCATCCTATCGTAGATTCATTGATTATATTGATGTTCCGAATGAGAAGTTGCAAACTAGAACAGAGAACGGCGGGACAGTAACGGTTAGGGTATTGCAGATCAAGGACGGAGCATTATCCGTTGTCTATCTTGCGAATGAAAGTTATATCCGCGATAATTTTATGAATCAGACTTCCGGAGAGGATGCAGAAGTTCTTCTGATGGAGCCGCTGACGAAGGGTACCAATTGGACATTAAGTGATGGCAGCACCCGGTCCATCACCGGGGAGAAGGTACCGGTCACTACCCCTTATGGTAGCTTTGAAGCACTGGAGGTAACTACCGAAAGCACGGATAGTACAATAAAAGATTACTATGCGGTCGGCGTGGGTCTGGTGAAGACGGTATTTGAATCAGAAGGAATGGAAGTCTCTTCTACCTTAAGCACAGTGAATAAGAACACTTCATACAAGCAGTTCTTCACGCTATACTATCCGGATGCAGATGAGAAGATCTATATGGTTCCATCCGAACTAGCCTTACCAACCGGATCCGATGTGTTGACAGTATTAGAAGAAGCGATGAAGAAGGAACCACCCAAGGATACGTATCTTCCGCTGATGAGTAAGAATACGAAGCTGAACAGCTTGA
Organism: Bacillota bacterium; assembly: GCA_017861355.1. Classification (GTDB taxonomy): domain Bacteria; phylum Bacillota; class Clostridia; order Lachnospirales; family Lachnospiraceae; genus Mobilitalea. The sequence goes on along the minus strand of JAGFXQ010000145.1, from coordinate 3,597 downwards.
CACTAGAGGAGGGGAATATCCTTCATGTAGATTTCAGCAGGGCATTTGTCGATGAAATGAACGCAGGTGCAGGATATGAACTTCGCATTCTGCAAAGTGTAGCCAATACTCTCGGCAATTATTTTGGAATATCTAAGGTGCGGATCACTCTGGATGGCAAGCCATATGAATCGGGACATATCCTGATGAATGAGGGTGAGGTATTTGAAGTCAGTATGGAAGACGTAGTTCAATAAAGTATATTGAAAAACAAACAGAGTTGTCGCACTAGAGGGTATTTAACCGCTAGTGCGACAACTCATTTTTTGTGATTTCTTCCAGACAAAAGGGCTCCGCACATTTTAGCGCGAAGCCCTTTTCATATGAGGAGAATATATTCTGTTTTATTTGGATTTTGATTTTGAGTAAACGTCAAATGCTACTGCACCAAGGAGAACGAAGCCCTTGATTGCTTGCTGCCAGTCAATACTGATACCCATAATGGACATACCATTATTCAGGACACCCATCAGAAGACCGCCGACCATCGCGCCGACTACGGTACCAACACCGCCGGAGGTAGAAGCACCACCGATAAAGCAGGCAGCAATGGCATCCAACTCAAAGTTAACACCGGATTTAGGAGTAGCAGAGTTCAATCTGCCGGTGAAGATAACGCCGGCTAATGCAGCAAGAAGTCCCATATTGGCATAAACCCAGAACATAACACGCTTAGTATTTACACCGGATAGCTGAGCTGCTTTCATATTACCGCCATAAGCGTAGATATGTCTTCCTGGAATAGTCTTCATCGTAATGAAGGAATAGATAAGAACCAGTACGATTACGATTACAAGTACCATCGGAATACCTTTGTAGGAAGCCAAAGAGTAAGTAAATGCATTGATGATCAGCAATATTCCAAGTACCTGCGGTACAAAGGTCTTATAAGAACTGACTTCAAAGCCATATTTTCTCTTGTTCTTTCTATCATTAAGCTCTTTTAATACGTATAAGATGGATGCAATAATACCCACGGCGATCGCCAGAATATTGAGGTTACCCATCTTTCCGATCTCCGGTAAGAAGCCGGAAGCCATGAAGGTATATCCAGCAGGAAGAGGAGCAAGGCTGGTTCCTTTCAGTACTACCAGTGTCAGACCACGGAAGATTAACATGCCGGCCAAGGTAGCAATGAAAGCGGGAACTCCGACGTAGGCGATCCAGAAGCCCTGCCAGCAACCAATCAGAAAGCCGAGGATCAGGGAAACTACGATAGTAGGGAAGATCGGAATATTCATCTTTAACATCATGGTTGCAGAGATAGCACCGACAAAGCCAGCAACTGAACCAACGGACAGATCGACATTACCACCGGTTAGAATACACAGGAGCATACCGACTGCAAGTATTAATATGTAAGCATTTTGTGAGATTAAGTTAGAGATATTTAATGGCTTTAATAATACACCATGTGTCAAAAATTGAAAAAGTATGATTACGACTGCCAAGGCAATTACCATTACATACTGGCGAATATTACCCTTCAAAAATGAGCCTTTCTTATTCATTGTATCCCTCCTGATTGCTCTGCATTATGCAATGCATTATATTTTCCTGTGAGGCTTCTTCCACATTCAGCTCACCGACAATTCGGCCTTCATTCATGACATAAACACGGTCACACATACCCAGGATTTCAGGTAATTCGGACGAAATCATTATAATTGTCTTACCGGCAGCTGTCAAATCATTGATAACAGAATAGATTTCATACTTTGCGCCAACATCTATACCTCTAGTTGGTTCATCCAGTATCAACACGTCGGGATCGGAGAAGATCCACTTGCTGAATACAACCTTCTGTTGATTACCTCCGGATAAGTTACCGGTTCGTTGAAGAATGCTGGGCGATTTAATTCTCAGCTTCTCCCGGAAGTCTTCTGCAGCTTTGATTTCCTTGTTTTCATCAATGACAATACCTTTGCTGATTTTATGGAAAGCGGTTAAGCTGATATTACGCTTAATATTATCAATCAGGATCAGACCGGCACTCTTCCTGTCTTCGGTTGTGTATGCGATACCGTGTCGAATTGCGTCCTTTACATTCTTTATATGAATCTCCTTGCCATCCTTAATTATGGTTCCTTCGATCCTCTTACCAAAGGATTTTCCGAATACACTCATGGCGAACTCGGTTCGACCGGCTCCCATCAAGCCTGCAATGCCTACCACTTCACCTCGCCGAGTATTTATGCTGATATTTTTAAGTACAAGCTTGGATTCGTCCTTTGAATCGTAAGCACTCCAGTTCTTAACTTCGAAGCAGATCTCACCAATTGCGTGGGACCGCTTCGGAAAACGGTCTACCAGCTCACGACCAACCATTCCCTTGATGATTCGGGCTTCCGTGATTTCATCTACGCCTTTTATCAGGGTCTCGATGGTTTTACCGTCTCGGAGGATGGTAATAGCATCGGCAACCTTGGTAACTTCATTCAATTTGTGCGATATAATGATGCTTGTGATTCCCTGTTGTTTTAGTTCAAATAGTAGTTCAAGCAAATGCTTGGAATCATCGTCATTTAAAGCGGCAGTAGGTTCATCCAATATCAGAAGCTTGACATCCTTGGCTAAGGCCTTGATGATTTCAACCAACTGCTGCTTGCCCATTCCAAGATCATTTATTCGGGTATCTATACTCTCATGAAGTCCAACCTTCTTCATCATTTCCATGGTTTTAATCCGTGTCTTATCCCAACTGATCACGGGTCCGAAATCGGTTTGTTCATTTCCTAAAAATACATTTTCTGCGATAGAAAGCTGAGGGATCAGAGCCAACTCCTGATGGATAATGGCAATTCCCTTTGCTTCACTCTCTTTGATGTTCTTAAATGCACATACCTGTCCATCGATAACAATATCCCCCTCATAGGAACCGTGAGGATATACACCGCTAAGGACATTCATCAGGGTCGATTTGCCGGCTCCGTTCTCACCAACCAAAGCGTGGATTTGGTGAGGCTTAACCTGAAGATTTACGTTATCAAGAGCTTTTACACCAGGAAACGTTTTTGTGATATTTCGCATTTCCAATGCATACTGTTCCATCTTTTCACTCCTTTAGCTACAGAACTCATTCTGCTATATGATAGCCTAACTTTGTTGAAAAACCTTCAATTTGCAGACATTTTATCATCCGATTATTAATACCAAAATGTCGGTTAGTGCTATATACTAACCGACATCTTGGTTATTAAAGCTTACTTTGAATTACTGAATGTCTTCCGGTTTCAGATATCCGGAGTCCATAACTAATTCTTTATAATTATCGAGAGTTATGATAAATGGCTCAAGCAGATAGGAGGGAACGATCTTTACATTATTATCATAGGTCTTGGTATCGTTAATCTCTGGCTCTTTGCCGGTAAGAACTGCATCTACCATGTTAGCTGCAACTCCAGCAAGTAAGCGGGTATCCTTAAGAATGGTGGAATACTGGTCACCGGAGACAATCAGCTTAATGGAAGCTGCTTCTGCATCCTGACCGGTGACAACGGGAAGATCCTTACCGGTAAGACCAAATGCGGTTAAAGCAGATAAGATACCTCTGGATAT
>JAGFXQ010000412.1 GCA_017861355.1 Bacillota bacterium | reverse complement strand
GCTTCCTCTGCTGCAACTGCTGCAGCAGAACCACCACTGGAGCCTCCCGGAACACATTCGGTATTCCAGGGATTCTTCGTTTCACCAAAGAAAGAGGTCTCTGTTGTACTTCCCATAGCGAATTCATCCATATTGGTCTTTCCGATGATAACTGCTCCTGCTGACTTCAGCCTTTCAATTACAGTTGCATCATAAATCGGTTCAAAATTATATAATATCTTCGAGGCACAGGTCGTCTTGACACCCTTAGTACAGATGTTGTCCTTTACAGCCATCGGCACTCCGGCCAGTGGTGAATCTGTCAGCTCTCCTGCATCTATTCTCTCTTGCACCAGCTTTGCCTGTGCATAAGCATCTTCTTCGAGAACGGTAATATAACACTTATAATCCGGATCTCGTTGTTTTATTATTTCCAGCTGAGCTTTGACTGCTTCGGCAACGGTTATTTCCTTTGCCTTAATCTTGCGGCCAAGCTCGATTGCAGATAATGATGTAATCTCTTTCATTCTTGCCTCCATCTCAAACAATGTTTATCTATTCTACCGTCTTCGGAACCGCAAAGCTTCCTTCGATCCGTTTCGGTGCATTTTTAAGAAGCTCCTCACGCTGATTCTCATTCACAACTTCATCCTCACGGAATACATTTTTTACCGGCAGAACATGGGACATCGGCTCCACACCCTCGGTATCCAGTTTGTTCATGGTCTCGATATATTCCAGAATATGATCCAAATCCTTTGCAACCTGTTCTTTCTCATCCTCACTGACCCGAAGCTTTGCCAGTGCCGCTACATAACTTATGGTTTCTTCCGTTATCTTCATGGAGATGCCACCTCTTTCTTCTTCATCCAATACAAATCAGACTCTATTCTAAGTCTATCTCTTTCTAATTCATGTTACGATATATTTTGCATTTGCCTTCTCCTTCATGCCTAAATCCGGGCAAATTGCATCACTGATTATCATTCTTGTTATGGTTCTAATCTGGATAAATCCCTGGGGAACATCGTCGTCTCACGGACATTCTGCTCATCCAGGAGTTTCATGGTTAGTCGCTCCAGACCAATACCAAGGCCTCCATGCGGCGGCATACCATGTTTATGAATCATAAGGAAATTAGAGAACTCCTCCGGATTCATGCCTCTTGCCATCATCTTCGTAACTTGGGTGTCATAATCATGAATACGTTGCCCACCGGTGGTGATCTCCATTCCCTTGAACAAGAGATCAAAGCTTAAGGTAAACTTCGGGTCGGCAGGATCATCCATCGCATAGAAGGGACGCTTCTTCGAAGGATAATGAGTTACAAATACAAAATCACTTTGATGCTCTTCTTTGAAGTACTTTCCGATCAGTACTTCCTCCTCCGGCTCCAGATCATAGGGATTCTTAATCTTACGGTTGTATTTCTCGGACACCAGAACCTTAGCTTCATCAAAGCGTACCGCCGGGATCTTTGCGGTATCCGGTAAAGTAACCTCCAGCAGCTTTAATTCCTTCGCATATTGTGCTTTTAAGAAGTCAAATACGTAACGAAGCATCTGTGTCTCCATTGCCATGATATCTTCAAAGCCATCAATATATCCCATCTCAAAATCCAGGCTGGTGTATTCATTCAGATGTCTGGTCGTGTTGTGCTTCTCCGCACGAAATACCGGTGCTGCCTCAAATACACGGTCATAGACTCCGACCATCGTCTGCTTATAGAATTGTGGACTCTGTGCTAAAAATGCCTTACTACCGAAGTACTCTAATTTAAATACATTGGCTCCACCCTCCGCATTGCCGGCTACGATCTTCGGAGTACGTATCTCAGTAAAGCCTTGAGAATATAGAAAATCACGGAAGCCTCGAATAATTCCCTCCTGAATCTTAAATATAGCTCTCTCTCTGATATTGCGAAGTGAGATCGGGCGATAATTCAGCTTTGTCTCAAGAGAGGTCTTCATCTTCCATTTTGAGATTGGCAACGGTAGCATAGAACCTTCTTTGGGAGAGGTTAATATATTTATTTTTGTCAATCTGACCTCAAAGCCCTGGGGAGCACGCTCTTCCTCATGAAGAATGCCTTCTGCCGTGACCGTCATACCTTCCTTCAGTTCCTTTAGGTTCGCTTCTGTAACACCTTCTTCATAGACACACTGTACTAATCCTTCTCTCTTACGAAGAACGATAAACGCAACCTCGCCCATATGGCGAACTGTGTGAATATAACCGTTAATTCTTACTTTACCTGCTATCTCCTGTGCCAGAATATCACTAATTTCTTTTGTTTCCTTGGCCTTCAAACCTGTTATAAATTCCATAAACATCCATTCCTTTCCTCACAACCTGCAAGCTTTAGACTGCAGGTAGGAACACAATTGCTAATACAGCAATGTATCATTCCTCCGGCTTCGACTGCTCTCGGAACTTAAGTTAACATCTTGTATTGCATTCTTTGGACCGGAAAGAAATCATAAGGCTTATTTGCTTTTATGAATCAAAAAAGTCCCGAAGAATGCTGTTTTGCATTCTTCGGGACGAGAAGTCGAAATTCCCGCGGTACCACCCGCATTGAGAGCGAAGCTCTCCACTTACTTACACTTAACGCGTGTCACGCATGAACCTACTAAACTTTCAGTTCACGGGCTCCGGAGTGTTCCGTACTCTACTTATCATCCTAGGTGTGCTCTCAGTCGGTGACTCACCATTCCTGTCGACTTCCTGTCTCGGAATTGGTCTGCTAAAATAATAACCCTGCGCTAAATCACATTGATATTGAATTAACTTTTCCTTTTGTGCCAAGGTTTCGATTCCCTCTGCTACCACGAGCAAATTCATGGAATGTGCAATCTCAATGATTGCTTTTATCACGATCTCCTCGAAGTTTCGCTGATCCAGACTCTGAACAAACTGCTTATCTATCTTCAGGTGATTGACCGGGATGTTCTTAAGATAGTTCAGCGAGGAGTAGCCGGTTCCGAAATCATCCATGGAGAATGTAATTCCCTTTTCCTTCAGACAATTAATTATCTCAACGGTAGTATCAATATTCTCCATTGCAATGCTTTCTGTGATCTCGAGTACCAACAGCTCCGGTCTCATCTGCGTCTCTTCAATTATGTCTAAGATATCCTGGATAATATTTTTCTTGTTAATCTGTTTCGCTGATATATTGACTGACATAGTAATGTCATGATACCCTTGTTTCTCCCATTTGGCACACTGGTGACAAGCAATTCTTAATATCTCTTCGCCTAAAGGTATGATTAATCCGGTTTCCTCTGCCACTCCGATAAAATGACCCGGCATAAGTAAACCAAGTACCGGATGATGCCAGCGTACCAAAGCCTCAACACCAATCACTTTGCCGTTGCTCATATCAACTTGCGGTTGGTAATACATTTCAAATTCCTTGTTGATGATACCTTGTCTGATCTCATTCTGAAGCTGAAGCCTCTTTACCATCTGATCATTGATGCTTTGTTCATAGAATTTGAACTGATCTTTCCCCTGCTTCTTCGCTTGATACATTGCGCTATCTGCCTTCATAAGTAAGGTTCC
>JAGFXQ010000411.1 GCA_017861355.1 Bacillota bacterium | reverse complement strand
ACCTTACGAGGCTTCTACTTCGATTTCCTTGCGGAAGCACCCGGTCCGGTAGCGCTGACCAGTGACGAATTGATTGCAGCAATTAAGAATTATGGCACTACACAGTATCAAGAGAAGCAAGAGGCATTTTATCAGAAATATAATCATGCAGATGACGGTGAAGCTTCGAAGAAAGTGGTTGAGTTAATTCAAAGGGTATCGCAGTAGCCCGCAACCATGTATTCTATAAAATAGATACATAGCTGCCAGCTTCAGATTGAATTTAGGAGTATCGCACATGACAAAGAAGTTCGGTTATTACCTGTTTGCGCTGGTGTACTATCTGTGCAGGTTGCTTCCGGTGAAGCAAAAAAGAGTGTTTTGCATCGTAACCCATGATGATGGGGAGGGCAGCAATGTAGCTATTGCTGTCAGGGCGCTCAAAAAGCAGGATGAGGAATATACCTTCTCTTATCTGACGAAGAGAGATACCAGAGCGGTAAAAAGCCTGTCAGGGCTGAAAACTGTACTCGATTTCTTCTTCCGTAAACCACTGGAATTGGCAAGGGCAGAAGTGGTTCTGATGGATAATGTATTTCTTCCCTATGCCTATCTACGTAGGAGAAAAGGAACAAAAGTAATTCAACTATGGCATGGAACCGGAACGATTAAGAAATTCGGACAGGATGTAAATACCGGTTATCTGAAGACCATAGAGAAAAAGGCGAATGCAAATATCACTCATCTGATTGTAAATTCGCCGAGTATAAAGAAGGTGTACGGAGGAGCCTTTGGTGTACCCGAGGATTTTATCTACCCGATCGGACTTCCGAAGACAGATGAACTTCTTCGCAGAATGAAATCAGCAGAGGCTGCAGGTAAATGGTCGGATAAGGAATATATCTATCAGAAGTATCATATCCCGTCCGATAAGAAGCTGATACTTTACGCACCTACCTTCCGGGATACTCCGGAGCAAAATCCAAGGTTGATCGAGCTGGTGAAAGAGTTGAGCCACGAATTATCTGAGGAATATTGCATCGGTCTCCGATTACATCCTCATATAGCAAAATCCTTTCAAACAGAAGAACTGGGCAATCAGATCTGTCAGATGTCCTTTGAGAAGGATGTGAATACAGTATTGCTTGCAGCGGATCTTTTAATTACGGATTATTCCTCGATTGTTTTCGAATACTGTCTGACAAAACGACCAATGATTTTCTATGCTTACGATTATGATGATTTTTCGGATAATGGAAGAGGCTTTTATTATGATTATGAAAGCTTTGTCCCAGGACCGGTTGCCTACCAATGCAGCGAGGTTGTGGAGATTATCAAAAACAAAGCCTTTGAATTATATCGAATCGATGACTTTATTCATCGTAATTATATCTATACCGACGGCAATGCGACCGAGCGATTGATTGAACTGATTAAATCCCAACAATAAATTGTCGTAGCCAAGTTTGAAGAAAGGGATTTGACATATTAATCACTGATATATAAAAAAAACAGGATCATAATAATATACAATGCTTATTCATTGTTCATTATTATGATCCTGTCTTTTTGTCAAGACAATAGAAAGTTCCCGAAGCAAACTTTCTATATGTTTATAGCCTAAGGTTATGTATTACTTGTATTATAATCTTTGAATATTATTGGCCGCGAATTCCTTCCACATAGGTGGAGTATTCCTGAACGGAACTGCTTGGTACATATGCAGTATCATCAAACATAAAATCATGTAGTCGGACTACGTTATCCTGAAGATTGATCGGAAATACATAGGATACTCGGTCGTAGGTATGTGCATCCTTCTCAAAAGGAAAACCGGTGTTTTCAGTGATGTTATAGGAGAAGATGTCCGTTGCTAGCTTCAGAATCTCAGCTGTAGTTAAATTGGTATAAATCTGAGGGAACATCTCGTCGATAATGGAATTCACGGTAGATAGATCGGAGCTCTTCGCTTTCTCGAATATCTTCTGAATTACGATACGCTGACGTTCTGCCCGCTTAAAATCGCCACCCTTCGTGTAACGGATACGTGCATAGGCAGTAGCTTGTGTACCGTTTACCACCTGCGTTCCGGAGGACTTAAGACCGGGAACCTGGGTTTTGTTGATACGGTTTAATTCTCGTACATAACCGTTCAGATACTTTAACTCACTATCAGTGATATCCAGCTGAATGCCGCCCAGTTCGTCAATTACATTGACAATGGCAGAAAAGTTAACGGTTACGAATTCTTTGACATCCAGATCGAAGTTCGTATTGATCGTGCTGAGAGCTAAGGAATATCCACCCTTGAAATAAGCAGCGTTAATCTTGTCGTAACCCTCTCCCGGAATATTAACATAGGTGTCTCGATAAATAGATACTAATTTCACATCTTTTGTCTGGTTATTAATGCTTGCAATTACGATGGTATCACTGTGAGTGCTCTTCTTTAGAGCATTTTCTCTGGAGTCTACACCGAATAAAGCGATGTTATGATAACCTTCGATTTCGACTTCTTCATTTTGCTTAATATTACTGTTTTCACTGTCGTCAAATTGGATCTTATTCATTTTATCATAAACATAATATCCTGCAAATATCAGAAGAATAATTATGATTTCAACAAATAGGATAATAAATAGCTTGCTCTTTTTCTTTTTATTTCTCATTTCTTGTGCCATTGTTGCTAATATACCTTGCCTTTCCAATTCGCTGTCAATAGAACTTAAATGTTTTGTGCTAAGATGAATATCTGTCCTGCAGATATTTAATAAGCGTTCTTATTGATGAAGCCTTTAAATATAGTTAAAAACATAATTTTAAAATCAAGACCTAGGGTCCAATTTTCAATATAATATAAATCGTGATCAATGCGCTTGCGAATGGAAGT
>JAGFXQ010000410.1 GCA_017861355.1 Bacillota bacterium | reverse complement strand
ATGTGATTTATGCGAAGAAGTTTGATCAAGAGGGAGGCATCGTTACCTTTTGCTGGCATTGGAACGCACCGGAGAAGTATTTGGTGAATACCGAGAAGACCCCTTGGTGGAAAGGCTTTTATACCGAGGGAACCAATATTGATCTGGCAGCGATTATGAATGGGGAAGACCCGGAGGGTTACGACCTTCTGATCCGGGATATTGATACCATTGCGTTTCAGCTCAAGGTACTTCAGAATGCGGAGATCCCAATATTGTGGCGTCCACTCCATGAAGCCAGCGGCGGGTGGTTCTGGTGGGGAGCCTCGGGATCGGAAGCATACATCGAATTATACCAGCTTCTCTATGACCGATTGGTGAATTATCATAAGATTCATAATCTGATCTGGGTATGGAACGGGCAGAACAAAGACTGGTATCCCGGGGATGAATATGTTGATATCGTCGGTACGGATATCTATCCCGGAGAGAGAGTCTATTCCTCGCAGGCAGCAAACTTTCAGAAACTGGTCGACTGGACCGGTGATACCAGAAAGATTGTAGCGATGACGGAGAATGGTTGTATGTTTGATCCGGAGCGGGCAGTAAGAGATGATGCGATGTGGTCTTACTTCGGAACCTGGGAGGGAGAATTCCTCACACTGAATAATACCTATACATTATCTGAACGATATACCGAGACAGATATGCTGGTTAAGGTATATAATAGCGACAGGGTAATCACGCTGGATGAATTACCAGATTTGAGGACCTATGGAAATTAGAAATAATAATTCAGGATTGTGAAACAACATCCAATTCAATCATTGATTAAAGTGTAACAGCACCTTATACACTTTAATCATAATGATAGATTCTAACTTTAAAGGAGAATGAATATGAGCAAAGTAAAGATGATAACAAATAATTTACCCAATATACCTTGGCAGGATAAGCCCTCGAACCAAGTGGGGCCGGTTTGGAGATATACCGAGAATCCGATTATTGATAGAAATCCACTTCCAGGGGTTGCCCGCATCTTCAATAGTGCGGTGGTACCATATCAGGGTGAATTCATAGGAGTATTCCGTGCAGAACAGACCAATGGTATTCCTCATCTGTATATGGGCTACAGTAAGGATGGTATTCATTGGACCTATGATCCGACGAAGATTTCCTTCGAGAATGAGAAGGGTGAACCTTATATGCCAAGATATGCATATGATCCACGACTGGTTAAGGTGGAGGATACCTATTATATTATCTGGTGTACTGATTTCTATGGCGCTGCATTGGGTATGGCAAAGACAACAGACTTTAAGAAATTTGTAAGAGTTGAGAATCCCTTCCTGCCATTTAATCGAAACGGAGTTCTCTTCCCGAGAAAGATTAACGGTAACTTTGTATTATTATCGAGACCGAGTGACAGCGGACATACCCCCTTCGGCGATGTGTTCTTAAGTGAAAGTCCCGATCTGACCTTCTGGGGCAAACACAGACATGTTATGGCTCGCGGTAGTCAGTGGTGGCAGTCCTTAAAAATCGGTGGCGGTGCAGCTCCGATTGAAACCAGTGAAGGCTGGCTGATGTTCTACCATGGTGTAACCGGAACCTGCAACGGCTTTGTATATAGTATGGGTGCTTGTATCCTGGATATTGATAATCCTTCCATTGTAAAGTATCGTTGTAACAATTTCATACTGACTCCGGAGACTTGGTATGAGGAGAGAGGCTTTGTTCCGAATGTAGTATTCCCCTGTGCGGCTTTAACGGATGCAGAGACAGGAAGAATTGCTATTTACTACGGTGCAGCGGACAGCTATGTGGGATTGGCATTTACTACGATTGATGACATCATTGAATATGTGAAGGAAAATGATGCCGCTACTGTAGATGACAAGAACTATGGCGTCATGTAGGACAATGCTATGGAACAAAGATGGAAAGCAATGAATTGGAAAGAAGTCTACAACCGGGGGATCATCAACGAGGGGAATGCATTTCGTATCCACCGGGTTATGAATAGAGCCATCCATGGGGAAAACGTAAAAGTGGCTTTTATCGGAGGCTCTATCACCGCAGGTGCCGCTGCGACCACTCCGGAGACCTGTTATGCTTATCTGGTCTATTCTTGGTGGAGAGAGCGATTCCCGAATAGCAGAGTGGAATATATCAATGCAGGAATAGGCGCAACTACATCCAAATTCGGTGTGGCAAGAGTGGAAGATGATGTGCTGAAGTATCAGTCGGATATCGTATTTGTAGAATTCAGTGTAAATGATTCGGAGAATGAATTATTTCAGGAGACCTTTGAAGGATTGATACGCAAAATACTGCTGGATCCAAAGGAACCGGCAGTATTCATGTTCAATAATGCGTTCTATGATGATGGTCGCAACGCGCAACGAATTCATAATGAGGTTGGCAGATATTATGATATTCCAATCGTAAGCATCAAAGAAAGCATATATACAGTCATTGAAGCAGGAACTATCTGTGCTACAGATATTAGTGCGGATAATCTTCATCCGAATGATTTTGGTCATGAACTGGTTGCCGGTGTCATAACCAATCTGCTGGAGAAGCTTTTGGATAAGACAACAGATATGCGGAATGAGAATAATTATATCGTTCCGATGCAGCCACTCACTAAGAATCGTTATTATCACTCATTCCGATACAATAACTTGAACACGAAACCGGTGCTGCATGGTTTTGTAGAGGATAAAGAAGTAAAAATTGATGTCTGGGATGTGTTCCGCGAGGGCTGGAGTGGTAGTGAAGTAGGTAGCAGCATCTACTTTGAAGTGGAAGGTACGATCATCTCGGTACAGTACCGTAAATATGCCGTTCATCCGGCACCGGTGGCAAAGCTGGTAATTGACAGAGAAGAAGAGAA
>JAGFXQ010000409.1 GCA_017861355.1 Bacillota bacterium | reverse complement strand
CTCTTTCCTTAAATCTGGCTCGATTGATCGGCAGTATCGTAGCCGTATATTTGTTGTTAAAACCAAATAGTGTTCTTCAGATCCATGTAAGGCATATTTTCCGGATTGATTGGAATATATTAAAAGCCATCTTCCGTCTGGGAATTCCTTTTTCACTGGAGCAGATATTCTTCAACGGCGGAAGTATGCTGGTCCAAACCTATATCGTACAGCTCGGAACGATCAGTACCGCAGCGAATGCAATCACCAATTCCGCATTCTCTGTACTCTATGCGGCTGGTCTGGCGGTAGGTACCTTGGCCTCCACCGTAGTTGGGCAAAGTGCCGGAGCCGGTGACAAAGCGGTAACTCGTAGATATGGGGTTAAAATGATATGGCTGGGGACGGTCATAACTATTCTCTCCATCCTACTATTCCTACCGTTGATGCCCTTAATCCTCAAACTGTATCATGCACCGGTGGAAACTCTGTCTCTAATTTATAAGCTATTGTTCATCGCTATTATCCCTATGCCTTTTTTCTGGTCCATGTCAAATATCATGCCAAATACACTACGTTCCGCCGGAGATTCGGTATTCTGTTCTGCCGTTTCATTGACCACAATGTGGATTGTCCGTGTCGGTCTAGGCTATCTTCTATCAATTCAGCTGGAGCTGGGAGTACAAGGTGTATGGATTAGTATGGGAATCGAATGGACGATACGAACAACTATATTTTATCTCCGTTATCGATCCAATGTCTGGCTGGATAAGAAAGTGCTCGGATAATTATCACATTTATTCCCTTGACATAGTTCTTATTCTTGTTACAATGGTAAATAATAACATAAGAAAAGCGATGACGGAAAAAAGTAAGTTAAAGAAAGCATACAGAGATAAGGACATTTGGTGAGAGTTCTTAATGTGAAATTTAACCGAAAACCATTCCTGAGCTATAACACCCAAAATAGTAAGTGTTATCGTACACCTGCGTTAAAGGTTAGGATTTGATAGAATCTGAAGTGAAAAGTTAAGGTGGAACCGTGCTGAATATTTGCACCCTTAAGAATGGTATGATACCGTTTTTAAGGGTGCTTTTCTTATGTTAAATAAAAAGGAGGCACGAGAAATGAAAGGAACAATTGTATTATTAGCTGGAAATGAAGCTGAGAATTACGGAAGAAAGATTATGTATGAAGCTCACAAGGCAGGAAATGTAGGTTTTGAAATGGCTAGGTTACCTCAGCATGTATCGCTGAAGCAACCATTTTCTATTCCAAGCTTGGAGCAATTTGAAGAATTCTTTGACACCTTTGCAAGGAATGTTCATCCACTAAAGATTCAATTCGAAGAATTGAATGCATTTCCAAGTAATATTCTGGGAGGAGTTCCTTCCGGATGTATGTCAATCAGTGCAAAAAAAAGCAATGAACTGGCATCCTTGCAAAAAGAACTGTTTCAGAAATTGGATGAGCGATTCGGTCCATGTCCGGCTGAGCATGATGATGATTATATCTTCCATATGACAGTTGCAATCGGAGGTGCTGATTACTCCAATTATAAGAAGGCACATCAGGATTTATGTAGAATTGATTTTCATCGTGAATTAACATTTGATAAATTAGGCTTACTGTATTATGACAATGATGACATTCTACCGGGAACGTATTTTTGCTACAAAGTTGCAGAACTTTACTAATATGAAAGTAGTCCAAAACAAGTTGAATCCTAAATAAAACGAGGGCCGTCGCGTAATCGGGAGTTAAATGAATTAGCTTCCCATTATGCGACGGCCCACGTTTTATCCTATCTTTGATTATGCTATTTCTTGACTTCGAAGGTATCTATGATATCTCCATCGATATTAATCGCTTGAATGTTTAGTCCATCCTCGTTCATATCTACTACTGTATAGTGATATTGCGGAATGGGTGGAATAATCATGTTCTTCTTCTCGGTATACTCAGTGTAAAGAGGAGCTCCAAAGCCGCCTGAGATAACCTGCATCACAGCTTTATCATACTTAAAGCTTTTGCCGCCGATCTTCTGATTAAAGCTGCTGTCGACCAGCCGTCTTGAATAATTGTGCTCATGTCCACAGAACACAATAGGATTGTTCGAGTTATCCACCACTTCCCAGAAAGCATCCCTTGCTTCCGGAGCGCTGTCCAGGGAATTACCTGCTTCTGCTCCTGTGGGATAAGGGGGTTCATGTAGAAAGAATAAGTGATAGCTTTTCTCCGGGTCGATATTCGACTTTAACCAATCCAACTGATCACCTTCTATTTTGTGTTTTTCTCCCGTATGATCCGAATTAAGCATAAACAGCCTGGCATCACCAACATCAAAATAATAACTCGTTCTATTATATCCATCCAGAAATTCGGCATCAAACTCATCAAATGTCTCTGAAAATGCCTTCTCTCCCGCTTTACCGGCTCTCATTTCATGATTACCTATGCCCGGATAATAGAACTTCACAGGATAATACCCCGTAATGATCTGCTTGAAATAATCTAACTGCCCTTTAATTCCTTCATAATTCTTACTTCCGTCGGTCAGGTCTCCCGGCATAACTGCAAACTCTGGTTGAGGTGATAGTTTTTGAACTTCGCTTAGTATGCTTTTTACTATTTCAGAATTCACTCCGTTGTCAGAACCTCTACTATCTGCTAATACGATAAACCTTATGCTTTCCTTAGCCGTATTGGTATTTGCGTCCGAAGGGGGTTGCACCGCTGCGCTTGGAATGGGAGCGGAAGTCACAGATGGTACAGCTGTTGGATTGTTGGTAACAGAGGGTGTACTATTCTGATTTTCAGAATTATTACTAGAGGAGCAGCCGATCATGCTAAATATTAGCATTTCAAGCAGAGTGATAAGAATTAGATATTTTTTCAT
>JAGFXQ010000408.1 GCA_017861355.1 Bacillota bacterium | reverse complement strand
CAAAGGTGATCGATGACTTGCTAATATTTAAGAATTCCTCCGAGCAGGAATATGAGGAATCACTTACGAATATCGTGGATATTCTGGAGCAGGAGTAGGGTAAAGTTTCTAATGATACTATGGTTAATCATTTAAGATTTATGAATAAGAAGAAGGCACATCATTGTGATGTGCCTTCTTCTTTCTGTAATTCATGACAATAGAAAGTTCGAGAAGAGTGCTTCCTATCATTTTATTTACTACATAATATATACACCGGTTAATGTTCCTTCTATTTCTATTTCACGAATACCATATGATCAATATTCGCTGTGAGGGGCTTCGACCAGAGCCATTTGTTTTTTGAAGAGTTATCAAAGTAGAAGCTTGCACCATTGCTGGGATCGCTGCCATACATTGCAATCCAAGCTGCCTTTTTTGATGCGCTGGAGGGTGTATTATATATCGTTCCGATTTTCACCGGTGTGAATTGATGGAACTCACCGAATTTCTGATTAATTACTTTTGATATGGTAGGTGCCCAGGCTTTGCTTTGAACGCGGTTGATCACAACAGCTCCGACAGCAATTTTTGCCTTCATGGATTCTCCGGATGCTTCGGCTTCAATCAACTGTGCTAACAGCTTCACATCATTGTCTGAATGTGAGATGACAGCATCGGATGATTTGATGGGCTTTACTCCGGGTATCATTAGCTTGTCACCTGCTTTGACCGAAGTGCCGGATTTGTGATTTGCTCTCTTTAAATTGGAGAGGGGTATCCCATACTTCTTCGCCACGGAGGACATAGTGTCACCACTTTTTACTTTATATACATGAGCGGGAACATAGATGACATCTCCCGGGGATAGACTGTTTTCATCAAAATTGTTCGAGTACCGTAGTGCTTTCACACTGGTATTGAATAATTTGCTGAGGGAATAGAGTGTGTCGTTGGATTTGACTGTATAGCTGGCTGCGTTTGCTGTTGCAGCCGGATATAAAAGCAGGATACAAAGTGTTGCAATGAATAACTTCTTGAATAGTTTCATAGAAACCTCCTTCTTCGTGTTGACTGGATCAGTTGCTACTACGCATTTTCTATTCTACCTGAGGATACAATGAATTGCTATGTATGTTTCTTGGGAATAAAGGAAGAACATTGATTCTTAAGAAAGTAATTGCTATAATTTAATCATGACAAATTTTTTAGAGGAGTAAAGTGTGAAGAAAAAGCACCTTCACATTTTATTTATGCCGCCGTTGGCGGCGGAATGGAGAGTAACATGAATTTCGAACAAATTAGTAAGTACTTAGATTCCTTGGAAGCAGAAGGTATCCCTTCGGTGGATTGTATGATTTATAAGAACCATGAGATGATTTACCGTCATTTTAATGGGTTTGCCGATAGTGCGAAAACGAAAAAGATGAGGGGTGACGAGTTATATCTGATGTTCTCGGCTACCAAGTTGATTACAATGACAGCTGCCTTGCAGCTAATGGAACAGGGAAAATTAGAGTTGGACCGCCCGGTATCCGATTATTTACCTGCGTATGCAAAGCTTAGTGTAAGAGAAGGCAATCAGATCGTCTCTGCACAGAAGCAACTGTTGGTAAGACATTTGCTCTCGATGCAGTCCGGTCTGGATTATGATCTTAATCGTTCCGGTATCGTCCGCGTTCTTAACGAGAGAGGACAAGCAGCCAATACATTAGAATTAGTGAATTCTTTTATTGAATCACCACTTTTGTTTGAACCCGGAGAACATTTTGAATATAGTTTAAGCCACGATGTCGTTGGTGCCATCATCGAAGTAGTGTCCGGAATGAGCCTCTCTGAGTACTTTGATCAGAATATATTCCAACCACTTCATATGAAGGATACCCATTTTGCGAAACCTATGAATGCGAATGACCGATTGGCTTCCCAGTATATGTACGATAATGATAATCATGTATCAACCGAGATGGAGCTGTCTTGTATCTATCAGCTATCCGAGAGTTATGAAAGCGGCGGTGCCGGATTAATTAGTTGTGTTGAGGATTATGGAAGATTTGCTGATGCACTGGCTTGTGGTGGAGTGAGTGCGGAGGGGGTACAAATACTTAAGGAAGAGACGATAGATTTGATGAGAACCAATATGCTTGGTCCGATTCAATTAGAAGAAGTTGTACAGAAAATGGGTCGAGTTGGTTATGGCTATGGATGTGGAGTTCAGACACTGATGGATCCGGCTGCTTGTAATGCATTGGCTCCAAGGGGTGTGTTCGGCTGGGATGGGGCAGCAGGAGCATGCATCATCATGGACCCCGAGAATAGTATTTCCTTAGTTTATGCTCAACATGTACGTGGCTGTGGATATGCATATGGTACGATTCATCCGACGTTACGGGATCTCCTGTATATGGATTAAGTAGCTCCAAATGGAATGGTTCACGAAAAATGTTATAAAATGGATGGGAGAAAAACCTATGAATAAGACATATTTTAATCCGGGATGTGCTTTAAGTATCTATAAACCGGATATGGAAATAAGAATTCTTAAGCTGTTGAATGAGCATTATGGAGAGACTCATCTGCATAAAATATGCTGTCATTATGAGCCGAAGGTTGAACCGGAGTCCTTGATTATCAATGTATGCCCCGGATGCGACAGACGATTTCGAAGTCTGTATGAGGGAGTATCGACCTTATCCCTATGGGAATTGATTGATGGGCTAAATGAATTTCCTTTCCCTGATTATCAAGGTATGAGATTGTCAGTACATGACGCTTGCCCGGTGCGTGAGAAGCCGGAGGTTCATCGGGCCATACGCAGCCTACTGGAGAAGATGAATATCGTGGTTGAGGAGACAAAATATCATGGTACCGGGTCGAGATGTTGTGGGGATGATTTCTATGGAAAGCTTCCGATAGAACAGATACATCTTCAAATGCAGAAACGTGCTGAGTCAATGCCTTGTGAGGAGGTATGTGTATATTGTATCTCTTGTATTAAATCAATGTACATCGGTGGAAAAACACCCAGGTATATGATAGACCTTCTTATGGGTGAAGACACTGAGCCTCAAGTATATGATACGGTACAATGGCATGGGCAGCTACAGGAATATATTGATTCACATCAAAATTAAACTTAGCCTAGACAGAGAAAGAAGATCTACGAAATAAGATAAAACGATAAATGTT
>JAGFXQ010000407.1 GCA_017861355.1 Bacillota bacterium | reverse complement strand
AAAACACATTGCCAATACTATGACCCAATACTTTTTCATGTTATAAACCCTCCCATAGAAACGTTTTTATTGCAGAACATATATTTAAAAAATACTACAAATATTACCAACTGTCAATCAAAGTTCCAATGGGAATATATAAAAAAAGAGAAACGCTATATTTCAAACGTTTCTCTAGGTATTATTTTTTTTCGTAAACTTCTCTTTTTAATATACCAATAAAAGGTAGATTTCTATATTTTTCGGCGTAATCTATTCCATATCCTATTATGAATTCATCAGGAACTTCAAATCCCATATAATCTACAGTTATTTCCTTTTCCCTTCTTGCAGGTTTATCCAAAAGGGTACAGATTTTTAAGGACTTTGGATGACGGCTTAATAAATTATGCTTTAAATATGCCAGGGTAAGTCCTGTATCTATAATATCCTCCACGATAATAATATTTTTCCCTTCAATATTATCCTCTAAGTCTTTTATAATACGAACTACTCCACTTGTTTCCGCAGAATTACCATAACTTGAGACTACCATATAATCAATATAAGCAGGTATACTAATCTGTCGAATGAGATCTGACATAAATACACTTGCACCTTTTAAGATTCCGACAAGCATAACTTCTTCGCCAGCATAATCTTTTGATATTTCTTCCCCTAATTCGTGTATTCTGGTTGCTAATACACTCTCGTTCAATAAAATAGTTTCTACGTCTTGA
This sequence comes from Bacillota bacterium, assembly GCA_017861355.1. GTDB lineage: Bacteria > Bacillota > Clostridia > Lachnospirales > Lachnospiraceae > Mobilitalea. Next base: position 2,193 of record JAGFXQ010000407.1, on the reverse strand, counting down.
TACATAATTAACCTCTTTCTGATTCCAGGGGATTAGTTTTCCCCGCGGACATCCTCATATAGTATTCGCTAACTTTTATATAGTAAAATTATCGAATGGTTATTGTATTCGTAAATCGTTCAAATAAATTATATCCATCCCAATGTAACTCAAAATCCATTGTCTTTCCAACCGGGACGATCCGGTCAATTCCTCGAATACCGCTCTCTAGCAAAGGCATGAAATTCGCTGCATCTCCAATGTATGATAGCGTTTGGCATCTGGTATCATTACAAAGTTCTTTCAATTCAAGAATATCCTTGCATTCATATTCAAAAAAATAGCCTGAATTATCTTGATAATCCATCAAACCTGATGATAACTCATTCACTTTCATTCGAACAATCAGGTTATCGTCTTGCTCTTCTTTTGTAACACACTCATACTTAACTGCCAACAAATATGCACTGGTCAATTTATTAACCGCTTGTACTCCTTGAAGCTCATATTCCTTTGCCAATAGATTATGCAATTCTTCCCAGAATAACCTCTTTGCTTCTGTAATACTATTGCCCATCCATATAACCATACGCGGTGAGGTGCAAGCATTTTGATCCGATAAGTAGGTATCATTATAGAAGTCTTTAGAAACCATCGCCTTATTCTGAATCTTCATATATTTATCCGAATCAATGACCGCAATCGAGTAACGGTCTGAGAAAGTAATCTCTGTAGCTCTGGGTTTCATCGGAGAATTACGGAGCTCATTGATTGTGTTATCTCCTCCCCAAACCACTCTTACATCTGCAATGGAGGAGAGAGCATCATTGATTATGGATTCGTGTCCATATTGCACAAGCACAAGATAGGGTATCATCTCCGTATGCTTTTCAAGTGCTTGGTTAATCGCACGATTTATAATCTTAACCTGTGGGAAGTCCTTCGATGGGATTCTTACTACGTTGAAATTACCACAAAGCAACCCTGTAACAAGCGAATACGCATAATTTACCGGAACATTGGATGGAGCAATGTGAAATATTACTCCTCTCCCTCTCCGATACATTCCAGCCTCTTCCTGCATAAATCTCTTTCTGAGTTGTTCAAGAGAAGCCTTCCTCATCCAAAATGCTAAAGTAATCACATCCGGATATCCTTTTGCTTCGGATGAAGAAAGAAGAATTCTTGAAACTGTATTCAAAAACTCTATTGTCTGATCAGTAAATGGCTTCCATACTGGTGCTACTTGCATCCGAGTAAGAAGTCTTGCATCACCAACCTGATAAGAGATGTTGTATTCCTCAAACTTAATTAAGTTATCATTGTTATATTCAATTTGGCTAGTTAAATTTTGATGCATAGGTATCACTGCACCCCCTAATCTCGGCATTCTTCATTCTCCCTATTACTTTGAAATACTTCCCTTTGCGTCCGCACAAGCAGTCATCCTCACCTAACAATATTCCCTCATCTTCCGTTAGTAGTGAATGACCCGGATAAGATTCCGGTAACATCGATATCGTTTGAATAATTCCCTTCTCTCCAATGTCACAGACAGAGAAATCCTTTGTTCTTCTCATGATTACATCGGAATAAGTACTGGCATGTAGATGTCCGCATTCACATTCCATATAGATGGAACCAGTTTGTTCAACCATACCATAATAGTCATGGATAGAATCAAGCCCGGACACATCTTTTAATCTTCTGCGGAAATCCTCTGGAGAGACTGCTTCATTAATTAATTTCTTCCACCCACCCCCGTGAATTAGGATGCAACCGGATAGATCAAGCGTCAAGCCCTGCTCTTTTTGCTTAAGAAGCTCTTTGTAGAAATGTTGCCATATCATAAAAGTAAATCCAAATAGAAGGATTTTTTTACCTTTGTGTTTTTCTAAAAAGACTTGAAGATCTTCCAGATTTAATCTCATGTCATCATCAAGAGCATATGTCTTATCCGCACCAAATATGGAGAAGCCAAGTATACCGGCGCCTCTTGCCGAAAACATGACACGATTTTGCACGACACTAGGACAATCAATAATAATCATAGGTAATCTACTGGATCCGGTAAAATCCGATACAATTTTTACAAGTGTTTTTTGTTGATTGGCTGATGTATTTTTATCAAGATAGATTTTCGAAACTGCTTGTCCTGTCGTACCAGAAGAAGTCATCGTTTTAAATACTGCATCCTGCGGTATACTACGAAGT
>JAGFXQ010000144.1 GCA_017861355.1 Bacillota bacterium | reverse complement strand
AAAAATGTGCATCGCTGGTAAAGATGGCGAACGGGAAGTGCCGATAGAAGAATTTATTACATTTGTCAGAAAGACTTCTTTAAAGTCAGATGAAATTGTGATTGGTATCCGAGTTCCTTATTCAGAAGGTGCAAAAGGTATCTTTACAAAGGTTTCACGGCGTAAGGAAGTAGATTTGTCTACAATCTGCAGTACAGTACTTATGATAAAAGACAGCTATAGGATGGCTTTTGGAGCAGTAGCTCCAACTCCTATAAGACTTCCTAAGACAGAAGAATTGCTATATGCAAAGACATTGACATCCAAGCTAATTGAAGAAGCCGCAAAACTTGCCCGGACAGAAGTATCACCGATCAGTGATATCAGAGCATCCAAGGAATATCGTCTGGATGTTGTTGAGGTCGCTGTAAGACGCAGCCTTGAATGGTTCCTGCAAGGAGGTGCTGCAGAATGAAAAATAAAGTAAACTTCTTTATTAATGAAGAGCCAGTGGAGCTTTATGTGGATGCGAATCGCACTATGCTAAATATTATACGTGATGATCTGTGCCTGATCGGAACAAAAGAGGGTTGTGGTGCCGGAGAGTGTGGAGCATGTACGATTATCGCTGACGGCAAACCACTGAATGCCTGTCTGGTATTGGCGCCGGAGCTTGACGGGATGCACATTACAACCGTTGAAGGCCTTGCCAAGGATGGAGAACTTAGTGAATTGCAAAAACAATTTATTAAGCATTCTGCACTCCAATGTGGCTTTTGCACCCCGGGCTTTCTTATGTCAGGAACTGCCTTATTACAGGAAAATCCAAATCCCAGCAGGGAAGAGATAAAGACAGCGATCGTTGGAAATCTGTGTAGATGTACCGGATATGTCCGAATTATCGAAGCGATTGAAGAGACAGCTGAAGTCTTAAGGGGAGGTGGACAGTAATGGAGCTGGAGTATGTCGGTAAGTCATATGACCGGAAAGATGCGATGATGAAAGTCACTGGCACAGCGGAATATGTAGATGATCTCCGTTTTGCCAGAATGCTTTATGCTGCCTGCGTAAGAAGCCCTTATGCTCATGCAAGAATTCTTTCGATTGATACATCAGAAGCAATGAAACTTCCGGGAGTAAAATGCGTCATCACGGGTGACGAATATCCGAATCGTGCCGGTCTTTATCTGGAGGACAGGTATTTCATGGCGAAGGTCGGAGATACTGCGAAATACATGGGTGAAGCAGTCGCCGCAGTTGCAGCCGAGACACCGGAGATTGCCAGACAAGCGTGTGATCTGGTCAAGGTGGAGTACGAAGAATTACCAGCGGTTACTAATGCAATCGATGGTATGAAGCCGGATGCTCCGATTATTCATCCCGACCTGCATACCTACAAGGTGGCACCAATCTTTTATCCGGAAAAAGGCACCAATATATCGCATCATTATATCCTGCGTAAGGGTGATGCAGAGAAGGCCTTTGCCGAAGCAGATTATATTTTTGAAAATCAATTCTATATTCCTCATGTGCAGCATGTACCACTGGAACCACATGCTGCGATTGCAAAATATGAAGCGAATGGTAAGCTGACTGTCTGGGCAAGCTGTCAGTCACCCTATGCAGTAAGGCAGGCGCTTTCCGTTGCCTTTGCGATACCTCTGAATAAGATCAGGGTAATCGCACCAACAGTAGGTGGTGGCTTCGGTTCTAAGGCCGGAACAACGCTGGAGGGAATTGTTATTCCTCTGGCAAAGCACTGCCAGGGGCGTCCGGTAAAACTGGTCTATACCCGCGAGGATGAATTCGTGAATGCTTATGTTCGTCAGGGAATGCATGCTAAAATCAAAGCAGGAGTTCGTAAGGATGGTAAGATAACAGCATTACATAATGAGTTCATCTGGGATGGCGGAGCATATACGGAATATGGTGTCAATATTACAAAAGCCGGCGGATGGGCTTCTGCCGGACCTTATGATATTGATAATGTCTGGACGGACAGCTACTGTGTTTATACCAATCATCCGGTAGGAGGTCCTTATCGCGGGTTTGGTATGTGCGAGATTCATTTCGCCATCGAACAGAATATGGATATCATTGCAGAGAAGGTTGGTCTTACACCGGTTGAGATAAGGCGGCTGAACGGAATTCGACCGGGTGGCTTCACCGGAATGGGTGAAAAGATGGAGGTTGCCGGATTATTAGACTGTATTGATGTTGTTGTGAAGGAGATGGAATATGATAAGCCATCCGCACCGGCAGGACCGCATAAGATTCGTGCCAAGGGGATCGCAGCGGGTTGGAAATCCCCTTCCATGCCATCCAATGCAGGCTCTTCGGCGATTCTGCGTATGAATGAAGACGGAACATTCTTCCTACTCAGCAGTGCGCAGGAGATTGGACAGGGTGCATCGACTGTCCTGGTACAGATCGCAGCTGAGGTTCTGTCTGTATCACCCGATACGATAACCTTCTGCGCGGGAGATACCGACTATACTCCTTATGAATGGCAGACCGTTGCAAGTCGTACTACATATTGTGCCGGGAATGCAGTAAAACTGGCAGCAGAGAACCTGATCGATAAGGTCCTCGACCTTGCTCAAATCAAAATGGGTGCGGTCAAGAGAGATCTCGAGTTCCGGGATGGCTTTGTTGTACATAAGCTTTATCCGGAGAGGAAGCTTCCGATCTCGGATTTTGCTCTCGGAGTATCCTTTGATGACGGCAGCGGTTATGGTGGTCCTGCAATTGGAGTTGGTTCCTTTACCTTGGAGAACAATATCAAGACAGATAAGAATACTGGCGTGGCTAAGCACCATCCGGCTGCTTTCTGGACGATGGGAATGAACGGCTGTGAAGTCGAGATTGATACGGATACCGGAGCATGCAAGGTCTTGAAGATGGTATCCTGCTTCGACGCAGGTAAAGTGATCAATCCAACCTTGTTTGCTGCACAGAGTGAAGGAGCGATGGTTCAGGCATTGGGAACTGCGTTGCTGGAAGAACTTAAGTTAAAGAACGGAAAGGTATTGAACAAAAGCTTTATGGATTATAAGATTCCTACCGCGGATGATATTCCGGAGCTGGTCGCAAAGTATGTGGAACATGCAGAGCCAACCGGACCCTATGGTGCGCGTGGTGTAGGAGAACCGCTTATGGTTCCGGGAGCTCCCTGTATAGCGAACGCGATCTATAATGCAATCGGTGTACGCTTTTATAAGATGCCGATCACTTCAGAAGATATATTGAAGGCTTTGAAGGAAAAAGAGATGAGATTGTAACGATGGAGCTAACTATACTTTAAGAAACATAATGTAGTTCATGTCTCAAAGAATGGGTTTGTCAATTGAGAAAGTAAGAAGTTGTTCAATTAGGTGAGTTTTGGGCTCTGGCTATGAGGTAGAGGCGATATGTGTATGGGAACAGGAGAGGTATTGCCAGCTACTTTATGCAAAAATATTATGTGTTGAGGAAAGGAGCGTATTGAAGCATCCGAGAACCGGATGACTTCATACAGGTTAAGTTATGGAGAAAAAGGTTGAGGGTATCTACGATGGTTTTAAGGAACTTGGAACCGGTAAAATGATGATACTTGGACTCCAGCATGTATTTGCAATGTTTGGCGCTACGGTACTTGTCCCCTTGCTTACCGGACTTAGTGTCTCAGTTACGCTATTTTCGGCCGGCATCGCAACGATTTGGTTCTTTTTCATTACCAAAAGAAAAGTCCCCATTTTCCTCGGCTCGTCTTTTGCATTCTTAGGTGCATTTGCCTCAGTTGCAAACGGTGACCCGGAATTACTGCCTTATGCAACGGGAGGTGTCGTTTGTGCCGGTCTTGTATATGTTGTGTTGGCAGCATTATTCGCGATATTTGGTCCCAAAAAAGTCATGAAGCTATTTCCTCCTGTAGTTACCGGTCCTATCATTATACTAATCGGTCTTATCCTGGCTCCTACAGCAGTGAGCAGTGCTTCAGGCAACTGGATTCTTGCTATTATTGCAATCGCTATCGTGATCTGTGTGAACCTTTTTGGCAAAGGTATGCTGAAGCTGATTCCCATTCTTTGCGGTATCCTGGGTGCATATGTATTAGGGTGTTTAATTACATTAATCAATCCCAATTTCCTGGGATTGAGCTGGATTGATTTTTCAAATCTTAAGAATGTATCCATTTTAAGCGTTCCACCGTTCTTTTTACCGAAATTTGAGATCTCTGCAATCGTAACCTTTGTGGTTGTATCTGTGGCAGCTATCGTTGAACATATCGGAGATATTGCTGCAATCGGTGCTACCTGTGGGAAGAACTTTATTGCAGACCCGGGCCTTACAAGAACTTTATTGGGTGATGGCCTTGGAACGTCAATGGCAGGCGCTATCGGTGGTCCGGCTAATACTACCTATTCCGAGAATACCGGCGTTGTTGCATTAACAAAAGTATATGATCCGAAGGTTATGTTTATTGCAGCTTGTATTGCGATCCTGGTTTCCTTCATTTCGATTTTTGATGCATTTATCAACACGATCCCTTGGTCCATCATCGGTGGTATTTCGATTGTTCTCTATGGTATGATATCAGCAACCGGTGTAAGAACAATAGTTGTCAATAACATTGACTTTACCAATATGAGAAACATTATTATCATGGCGCTCATTCTGGTATGCGGACTTGGTTTTAATTCCTATCCGATCATGATACCACTTGGTAGCGCGACTCTTCAATTTGGTGGTCTTGCATCAGCAGCTATTATTGGAATCATTGTAAATGCAATATTGCCAGGTAAGGATTATGAATTCAAGATTGACGAAATACAATAATAATAGCAATAGTAATAATGCGGTGGTATTCAGCCACCGCATTATTACTATAATTCATAACAAGTGAAAAGATTAATTTTTTTATCTTGTATATGGTGATGAGATTAAGCTCTTATCATGGGAGAATTATCATAGAACGGAGATTGACATGAATTACAATAAAACCTTCGAGGTAGGAAAAAAAGATAATGAAAGATATAATTTTTATTGTATAAAAAGAAAAACAATCATTATGAGTATTATGGTATTTGTGATTATAACAATCAGTGTGACACTAGTCCGGTTAACCAAAGGGAACTTATTGTTACAAGCATCGTTGGCTGGAATTGCTTTTGGTCTGGCTGGAATAGTTTTTTTCATTGCTGTTAATTACATATTAGTCAAATATAAGCTATATTTTCTCTATAAAAATGGTAGTATAAAGACCTTTCGGCAAGAAATCATTATGAATGATAGTGGAATTCATGCAAAGACTGAGCGTGGCAGCGTGGATGTTCCTTATCCTCAAATCAAGGGAGTAACCGAAACAAAGCATGCCTTTTATATCTCCATCACAGCCGAACATGTCTATGTATTTCCGAAGAATCAGATGAACGGGGAGGCAGAATACATGGAGATTAGGAATGAGTTCCGACAAGGTATGGCAAAGGATAAGTTAAAGCTATTGTCTTAAGAAAGACAGCTCTTAATAATGTCATAAAAAAGGGTGCCATATGGCACCCTTTCACAATCTAATCTTTATCACATTTAATTAAGCATTTTTATCTACTAAGAAGAGAGCAAGCTTCTTATCAATCTTCATAATATGGTTAATCAACCAGTTGAATAAGTAAGTATATGTTTCAGTATAGAAATCCTTAGATTTCTCAATATAATCAAGATTTGTACTTAATATTTTAAATCTCAATTCATTATGCTCAGTAAAATGTTGGTCCTTTTCGGGATAATCATACTTTGTCATCAGAGCTTCCTCATAGGAAAAATGCACTTTGATATATTCTTCTAATCGATTGAGTACTTCGATAAGACCTTTAAAACTGTAGCTATCATCGTTAATTGCGGTTTCAACCTCCTGAATGATAGAGATTAATATCTTGTGTTGCTCATCAATACCATCATAACTAACCGAATAACTGTCATCCCATTTAATCATCTTTTGTTCATCCTTTCTTTTATCATGTAACATAGGAATAGTGGACTACCGTTTTGGAAGTGTCTGTCCTGGAAAATAATTGTAACAGGCAGTTTCTGATCTACCTACCAATATATATCATATCAGACTGCAATAGTTATTTCAATAAAATTTGAAGTATACATCTTCCATTGTTATAGACTTCAAATATTCGATCGTAATTCAATCTTACCAGTAATCTTGTAAGAATATCTTGTTGGAAATTAATAGTGTGGTATAATAAGCGTAGTGAGCATAATGCGAGGAAAGCACTCGCTTAGCGAGAAAAACACTCGCATAGCAAGAAAAATATTAGCATAGCAAGAAAAATATTAGCATAGCAAGAAAAACACTCGCGTAACATGAATTTACTATAACATAAGGGGCTGAATCATCAGATGAACAGGGATAAGAAGAGCTTACAGACCAAAGAGTTATTGAATGCACTGACAGAAACAAAGCATATCGATGAATTTTTACAAAATCATGAGTCTGAGTTAAGTAATGTAGAATTACATACCTATTTGTATGAATTAACGGATCGCGCTGGATTATCCATAGCACAGCTGATTGATAAGGCAAGTATTGCGAAATCCCTGGCTTATCAGATTTTTAACGGACAGCGAATGCCAAACCGTAATCTTCTGATACGAATTGCACTGGTATTGAAGCTGGATTTGGAAGATGCCCAGAGACTGCTTCGGATTGCTAAAAAGGGAGAACTTTATCCCAGAGTGCAACGGGATGCAGCGATTATCTTCTGTATCCAGCATGGTTTTTCGTTGATCGATACCAATGAATTACTAGAGAATCTTGGTGAAGCAATTCTTCTGAAAGAAGACTGAAATTAGAATAGAAGTACACATAATGCAGACCAATTTGAACTCCCAAACTGATATACTGAATCCTGATAAGCTATACGATCGGAGCAATATATCAATTTGGGAGTTTTTTATGAAATCACAGGAAATATTTACAATAACAGTGAAATTTTGCAAATATATTCCGAGATAAAGAAAGGGGTAATGTATTGTGAGGCTACTAATGAAAAGGGTATTAGTTATAATTTTATGTTTGGTTATGGTTGGAACATCGGTTTCCATTCCGAAATATGCATATGCGGATAGTACCGATGGCGATATTCGGATTAATACATCGACCGATTACTGTAACCTAGGGGATACGATTCAAATTGAGGTCAATGATCAGGATTTAAATGCAAATTCTGCATTACTTGATTCCTATGCGGTCACGGTAAGCTCTACAACTCAGGTTGGGGAGCAGGAGCAATTGCTCGAAGAAATCAATGTAGATTTATTGGAAACGGACGCGAATTCGGGGCGGTTTGTTGGTAATGTAGCAGTAAGTGCAGCTACCGGCGCCGCAATCGGAGTAAAAGAAATTTTAGCGCAGACTTCGGGTAAAATTACAGCAAAATATAATGACAGCGGTATGTGGAAGTACGCTTCCATTACGATAGAAGATGCTATGCTGAGTGGTGCTGTCAGCGAACCGGATGGTGCACCCGCTACCGGCGGAAATATAGAAGTAGTCATGACGGTTGAAGGTCAAGCTCCGGAATTCATAGGAGCATATCCCATCAATCCGGACGGAGGAACCTATCAGCTACCACGATTGGTTGCGGGAAGCTATTCCATCCGAGCATATCAACCAGATGCTACAGACCATATGGGGTCGCAATGGTTGGGAATCAATGTCGACGCAGATGGTAACTGCAGTGATAAGGATGGTGTACCATTCTCGGCATCCAACTTTATATTCCAGGAAGTATTGTTCAGCGGTACGGTCATAGACAAAGACTCGATTACACTTCTTGACAACGAATTCCACTTGGAGCTTCGTTCTTTGAATGATAAAATCGGCCATGATTTGAGGTTCGATTGGGAATCCAAAAATGGTGTTTACCGGATAGCAGCTCTTAATGACGGTGAATATGCGCTCAGAGCAGTTTCGCAAAAAGAAGGAAACACTGATTCCTGTGAATTGTATTTCAAAATTGAGAATGGGATAATAACGGATCCGGGCACCAGTAGTCCGCTTGCTTCCTTTGATCTTCAGCTTACGGCACCACAAGTCAGCGGTACGGTATATTATTCCGGTGAAACCTTGCAACCGGTGGCTAATTCCGGCGTTGTTGTGTTTGATTCCGCAATGAGATATGTTTACAGCAAGAACACC
>JAGFXQ010000406.1 GCA_017861355.1 Bacillota bacterium | reverse complement strand
GCAAAATGATCGATGGATTCGGATCGGTTGGACTTAGGAACAGAAAAGGTCAATGCGCGCGAGATAGATCGGAAGAATGGATCAGAGGCATTATTAACAAAATCCGCTCTCGAAAATTATCTCCGCCAAAGGGCACGGCGGCAGATATCATAGCATGGCATCGTGATCAGAATCAAAAGCTTTTAGGTACACAGATCGCAGCGGTAGAATTACTTAATATAATAAGACCAATGGTTGCAATCGCTACGTATATCACCTTCGGTGTTCTGGCGATGCACGAGCTGCCAGAATGTCGTAATCGATATCAATCAGGAGGTAATGCTTATCAACAAATGTTTGTACAGGAGGTCCGACGCTTCTACCCTTTTACTCCTTACGTAGCAGCGCAGGCAAAAAAGAGCTTTCTATGGAAACGGTATTATATCAAAAAAGGAACTCTTGTATTATTAGATATCTATGGGACAAATCATGACGCAAGATTATGGTCAGATCCTTATGATTTCATACCGGAGAGGTTCGATCACTGGGCAGAGAATCCATTCACTTTCATGCCGCAAGGAGGCGGAGATATCAGTACCGGGCACCGATGCGCCGGTGAAATGGTTACCACAGAAGTGATGAAGGTTAGTCTTGACTTTATCGCGAATCACCTAGCTTATAGAGTTCCAAGACAAAACTTGAGCTATTGTTTGTCTCGAATACCTACCCTTCCAAAAAGCAGATTCAAGATGAACAGGGTAAGGCGGATCGATTAATAATGTTACAAAGGGTTAGATATTTTAACTTAACAGGGCCTATGGTACACAAAATGTACTATAGGTCTTTTCGGTATACTTCTATTATATATGATTTCTTGTTTATAAAGCCTATCGTACATATAAAATTTATTCAGATTGCATCCACGAAAAAAGAAACCATGTTTCATTTCATGGTGTATTTACTTGTGAATATATTCAAATTAATTAATCTAAATCCATTTGCAGAGACAGAACAAATGGTATAATTAACCATGTCGGGTCCACAAGTTTGGATACCTGGGAAGTATACGAGGGGGTGCAGCATGTTTCATCGACAAGAAGATGACTTGAAGTTGATGCAAGGCTTAAAAGCACGGGATGAGAGTGCTTTAAATAAGTGCATTAACCAATACCATTCCTATGTCTTCCGTATTGTGGCCAATATCATTGGGAAGGCGTTTCCTCAGGAAGATATAGAAGAAGTGTTGATGGATGTCTTTCTTGCTATTTGGAACCATGCGGATTCAATTGATATAGCGGTTTCACTAAGCTTAAAGCCTTACATAGGAACGGTTGCGCGTAATAAAGCGAAGAATAAATTAAGGACCTCATCAAAATACAATTCAACCATATTACTCGAGGATGAAATAGCGATCGATACGAAGGATTTCACGAAAGATATACTAAATAACGAATTAAAGGACATCTTACTTGAGACATTAAATGAGCTGAACAAGGAAGAACGAATTTGCTTTATTCATTATTATTACTACCAGAAATCGATCCGCTTGATCTCGGAAGAAACCGGTATGAATGAATCTACTATTAAATCAAAACTGTCGAGAGGTAGAGTCAAATTAAAAGAATTGTTAGAAAGGAAGGGATTCAATTATGAAGATCTCGATAGCTGATGTTATTCAGGGCATAGATGAGGAAATCATAGAACAAATGACATGGGAGGATCATAAGAAAGTAAAATTCTCTAAGCATAGATTAAAGTGGAGAATCATGAGGGAGATAAATAAACAGGCATTCCTATACAAGAAGCTATTCCAGACAGCGTGCCTTACTTTAATTATCTGCTTCCTGGTACCTATTACAGCAAAGGCTGCAATTGATCTGATTCTGATGCACTCCGCAGTTGTGGATGACTCGAACAGAAGTCTGATCGGTACAGAAATTTATTCTAAAAACTACTTTATCTATAAAGACGGTGTCTATACAAATGCGCAAGGAGAAGTAGTTGATCTGGATAAACTCAGGAAAGCCCAGGAGGGGATACCGGAGAACCGAATTATTGATGAAATACAAATAGAGAATTACTCTCCTTCTTCCATCATCGAAGTTATCATTGATAAAGCAGGTAAAAATTCGTTTACTACACCCGAAATTATATTAACGAATAATTCTGCCTGTATCTTAACGAAGGAGGATGGATCCGGCTGGAATCTAGAGAAAGGAGATACTCTGGAATTTAATTTTGAAAAATATAAATCCAGAGTCGTCCCGCGGCAGAATCTTGGGATTGGTTATGTAAAAGACGGCATAATGTATCCGTGGGAGTCTTATCAAGAATTATCCGATTCCTATGTCCTGAAGGCACAGGAGCAAAGCGAATATTATATCTACCTACTTAGCTTAAGCTCGGATTATCTAACCTTAAAACAGGGAGAACTTGTTCATTCGAGTGAACAGAGGGATGTGAAATAAATATACCTACCCGAAGCCGTAACTTCTTATCGAACCAACATATATTATAACTAGAATAATTATATTTCAGAGGACGATTATGAACCAAACTAGTCCCGCCCCACAGGGTATGGTTTTTTTAGGTGAGAATATAATACATGTAGAAAATGCTGTCATTGAGGAAGTAGCTACAGACACCGGAACAACAGGATATTTATTAATATCTTTCGGAGTAAGTGATGAGAACAATATGATTTATATGCAGGAAATCAGGCTGAATGTAGGAAATAGAACCATAATTATAGATGAAGTTGGAAGACAACTTAATCTATATGATCTGAGTAATGGTATGCGGATTGATGCAGATATCTCAGCTGCAATGACAAGAAGTATTCCACCTCAATCACACGCTTACCGGATTGTTGTGCTGCAAGAAGAAGCATCTGTGAATACAACAATAGACCGTGTTGTAAGTGTTGATCTGAATAATGGTTTTC
>JAGFXQ010000405.1 GCA_017861355.1 Bacillota bacterium | reverse complement strand
GCAATACATTGCTTACTATATATGGTGAACCTGGAGGAAGGAAAATCCGTGGGGATAAGGGATTTGGCTACCTTTCAGGGTGTGTCGGAAACTTATTTATCAAAGATATACGCTAAACTAAGTAAGTCAGGAATCATATTATCCTTGCCCGGAGCAAAGGGTGGTTACGCACTGGCTCGTAGTGCTGATAAGATAACATTTTGGGATGTTGTAGAAGCAGTAGAAGGAAGCGAACCATTCTTTCAATGTGCAGAAATCAGGCAAAATAACATATTAATGGATAAGGATAATTTGCCGGATACTTATACCGAGTGCCCTTGCTTAATAAAAGTTGTAATGCTGGAAGCGGAAAATGAAATGCGAAAATATTTAAGTAATAAGACATTGGCATGGTTATACGATGAGGTATACAAAAAAAAGCTTCCAACCGATATGGAAAAGGCTATGATTGAATGGTTTGATAATAAAAGAAAGTAATGAAATTAACCAATGCTTCAGTTAGAAGAAAGGAGAATAATCCAAACTATATTCACTAAGGCAATTTGGATTATAATATATTAGATATGAAATTGATAATAATTCGGCATGCCGATCCGGACTATGATAAGGATTCCTTAACAGAGAAGGGGTGGAAGGAAGCAGAATTCTTATCCGAACGGATAGCAAAATTGGATGTTAAAGCATTTTATGTATCACCACTGGGACGAGCGAAGGATACTGCTTCGATCACACTGAAGAAGATGAACCGGGAAGCAAAGGTCCTGACATGGCTCAGAGAATTTCATGCACCTATTGTCGATGAAGAGACCGGAGACAAGCGTATTCCCTGGGACTGGCTACCTTCTGATTGGACCAAGGTCAATGAATATTATGACAGAGATCGGTGGCATACCACCCCAGCCATGCAATCAGGGGAAGTGATCAAAGAGGCTGAGCTTGTATATACCGGGATAGACGAATTATTAAAGGAATATGGATATCAGCATGAAGGAAATCTTTTTCGTGCAATCAAACCCAATCAGGATACGATCGTTCTGTTTTGTCACTTTGGAGTAGAGTGTATCATATTAGGACACTTGCTTGGAATCTCACCGATGATTCTATGGCATGGATTTTGTGCGGCACCGTCCTCGGTTACAACTCTGATTACAGAAGAACGCAGAGAAGGCATTGCCTACTTTCGAATGAACTCGTTCGGAGATATTTCGCATTTGGATGCCTGTAATGAAGAGCCGGCATTTGCTGCAAGGTTCTGCGAGATGTTTACGAACGTGGATGAACGTCATGACTAGGGATAATAATAAAAGCTAAGAGCTGGTTTATACTAAAAAGAAGGAGGCATGGATGATGTCAAATGCGTGTACAGAAAAGCAAGAACGTATCTATATTGCAATCGATCTGAAATCATTCTATGCCTCCGTTGAATGTACCGAACGAGGTTTGGATCCGCTGACCACCAATCTTGTGGTGGCAGATCCGACTCGCACAGAGAAAACAATCTGTCTTGCGGTATCTCCTTCCATGAAAGCCTATGGAATACCCGGCAGAGCCCGGTTGTTTGAGGTCCAGCAGAAACTGAAGGAGATAAAACAACATTCCGGGAAAGAAGTGGAATATATCATTGCGCCGCCTCAGATGGCACGTTACATCGAAGTGTCTGCAGATATTTATGCGACCTATCTGAAATATATCAGTCCGGAAGATATTCATGTATACAGCATTGATGAGTGCTTTATGGATGTGACGAATTATCTGAGTCTTTATCAGATGTCAGCGAAGGAGCTGGCGGTGAAAATGATCAATGATGTACTTCAGAAGACCGGAATCACAGCTACAGCCGGTATCGCAACCAATCTGTATCTGTGTAAGATTGCAATGGATATCGTTGCAAAGCATGTAGAGGCCGACGCGAGAGGAGTGCGTATTGCTGAACTGGATGAGATAACCTACCGCAGACTATTGTGGGAGCACAGACCAATCACAGATTTCTGGAGAGTAGGTGCGGGTATTGCAAAAAGGCTTGAGAATAGTGGCCTGAATACAATGGGTGATATCGCGATGACTTCACTGCATAATGAAGATTTGCTATATCGGATGCTTGGCATAGATGCAGAATTATTGATTGATCATGCATGGGGGTATGAGCCATGCAGGATGGAGGATATTAAAACCTATAAGCCCAGTACGAACAGTGTTTCGTCAGGGCAAGTCTTACAATATCCGTATGATTTCGATAAAGCAAGAATTATTGTACAGGAGATGACGGACCTTCTGGTACTTGATCTGGTAGATAAGGGAGTGGTTACGGATAATCTGACCTTGACCATTGGTTATGACAGGATTAATGTCGATGAAGGAATATTCCAGGGCGAGATCAAGTATGACCGTTATGGAAGGGGAGTTCCAAAGTCCGCTCATGGTACGGCTAATCTTGGGACGACAAGCAGCAGCACCAAGAAAATCATGACGGCGATAATGGAGCTTTATGATAGAATCGTATCGAAAGATCTTTTGATCCGTCGGGTGACACTGAGTGCCAATAATCTTATCGAAGAGAGGTATGAGCAGTTTGATCTGTTTACTGATCCGGAAGAACATGCAAAAGAGCGGAAGATGCAGGAAGCCATGCTAAGTATCAAGAAGAAGTTTGGAAAGAATGCCATCTTAAAAGGGGTCAATCTGGAAGAAGGGGCAACCACCAAAGAAAGAAATAAACAGATAGGTGGACACAAGGCATAGGAGAGATTAGATATGGTAAAAAATCCGGTATCATTAGATGCTAAAGCTACGCATGGATATGATGACATCCTTCATACGGAATATCCATTAAAGAATAGGGATATAATCAAGCATCCCAAGATGACAATTGAGGATCGGGCAAAGATATTTGCGCCTTTTGCTGCATTAAAAGGCTATGAGGAGGCAATTGCA
>JAGFXQ010000404.1 GCA_017861355.1 Bacillota bacterium | reverse complement strand
TATTGCCAGCGAGCGAGATCCAGTGGTCTTGCATTACGGTAGATCCAGTTATGAACACTCTTATATTGATCCTGATTCAATTTCATTCCCCCTTATCTTAATTCCAAAATTCTTTTAATAAACCTTATTCTTTTTATAAACCTAATTCTTTTATAAACCTAATTCTTTTCTCTCCAGGTCCAGCAGCTTGTTCCGATCCTGTTTGGTCAACCTCTTCACAGCTTCCTCATAGGAGATATCAATCATATCCCAGATCAGCCGTTCCTCCAGCCCACGGTCCAGATATACGGTATTCTTATATGGTTTTTGACGATCCGGACAATGATAACCGACGATGACCACCCCCGGATAGCTTCGTCGATAATAATCTGCCAGAACGGGTTCGCAACGCAGGGTAAGCTTCCCCTCCGGATACCACTCTAAGAAGATCCGATTTCTCACTTTATAGCAGATTGGAAAAGGACCAAAGGGTGTATCCACAAAAGCACCGGTCTTGGCCATACAGTAATCGCTGACTTCCTCGTAAGTCATAATATCTCCTTTCCACGTAGACTTTGCATCGAGCAAAGACTCCTCCGGCAACTGTCTATAACCTAACAAGATGAAACGATAAATCGTTTCATTTATCATAAATTATAACGAATGAACATGACGTGTGTATGTCATGTTCATTCATAATGTTTGATAATATTTTCCGCTATCTTCCTCATCTTAAGCTTCAGTCCCTTCGGAAAGACAACTTCGACCTTGTCCCCAAAGCTTAGAATCCAACTCATCATAAAATCCTCATTTGCAAAGCTCGTTCGAAATAAAAGCCTGCCATCTTCCTGCACTGTAAAACACTCTATGCCATACTCATCAATGAGACGGTATTTCACATCTGCATCAAAGAGCAAGGTGACCGGAAGCTCATCCTGAAAATACCGGCCAAAATCCCGATCCTCTTCCTTAATTTCTCTTGGCTGAAATATTTCCCGGGTATCCTTCAGTTCCCATAGTCTGTTCAGTTTAAACAAACGAAATCCCTGACGATTAAGACAATAACCGAATACATACCAGCCTGCCCATTGAAAAGTCAGATAATATGGCTCTATATGTCTCAGACTGTCACCTTTGTTACTGTAATAGCGAAAGCTGATCGAACGATTATTTAGGATGGCTTCTTTGATTAAAGCAATTTTACCGGTTAACTCACTTTTGTAATGAGATGACAGATCAATGATGATACTATCCCGAACCGATACTACATTCTCCTTCTTAAGTAAGAACTTATTCAAAAGCTGTTCTGTTCCTGCTTGTGTCGCGACGCTATCCATTCCCTTCAGGGCTGCCACGACATGCTCCATCTCCTGATAGGTCAGAACACTTTTATCGATGCGATACCCATCTGCAATCGAGATTCCTCCATTGCCTCCCTGGACGGTCACCACCGGGATGCCTGCCTTACATAAATCCTCAATATCACGGTTAATGGTTCTGCGCGATACCTCAAACTTCTCAGCGAGGTAAGGAGCGGTTACCTTCTCCTTCTGTAACAATATCATGACTATTCCGAGTAAACGATCTATCTTCATAATAATCTCCCATACCACCGCCCAGCGGTTACTTGCTATAGATTCCCGATCAGCATCGGTGAGGTCGGATCATGCTTCTCACAATTCTTCGCAATGGATTCCGGACTGTGATTCGCATAACAGTAGAAACAACCATTCCGGCAGGTATTATAAGCACCAATATCAACACTTTGAACACAGCCACAACTTACTCTCTGGCTCTTGTCCTTTCTGGCCGTGATAGAATGCCCACTGATCTGTTCAATTCTCTCCTTATCGATACAAGCTGCAGGCTTAACTCCATCGGTGGCCAGATCAATCACCTCGCAACAGGCACGAAGCTCAATATGATAAGGCGCTGCAATCCGCACCATTTCTCCTGCCAAACGATGCATCTCGTCTGCCGTTATCTCTCTTATGACCTGTTCTTTCACCGTCTTACTTAACTTACTGTAGAGATCTACAAAGCTGATCGTACAGATGTCCGTATATCCGGCAAGCTCCCGGCAAAGATATTCAAACTGCTGCAAGTGATACTCCATGGTAAGAGTATCATTCAGAATAATCGGGTCATATCTCCACAGAACTCGGTTCCTGCCAAGTCGTTCAGATAGCTGCCGGAAGGTTACTATTATGTCCTGTTTATCCCTCAGATTCGGTTCAATATCCTTCCCATAAGGCGTTAAGGTAAATTGAAAATAATAAGGATATCCTCGTTCGGTCAACTCCTCCAGGCTATCCAGGATGGGAAGCGGATCCTTGGTCCAGAATACGATACAGTCAATGTTCGTGACAGACAAGTCCACTCTGCATACCTGAGCATGATTCATTGGATTGCGGTACAGGGCATACCCCTCCCGAATTCGATTGATAAACCATTCCGAATAATAACCCGGCAGATCGGTTCTGCGGGATGCTGACAATATCATAGTAATCACCGCCTTATATGTAATCCTTATATGTAATCCTTACATTTCATAGCTTCACCATGAATTTGATGCCTTGTGTTAATTACATTTCTCTCTTAATCCATTGGTTCATGCCTGCTCCACTCTTATCATTTGGCCTTTCTTCAAAGCCAAACTTCGTATAAAAGCTCTCTTTCCCTTTTGCGGCCATCAGACAAACTTGGCTGATCTCACCGACTTCTATTCTTGTATCAACATAATTCATCACAGCCTGCATTAATGCTTTTCCTATTCCATTCCCCTGATATTCCGGGTGAACTACAACATCGAGAATAAAAGCGATACAGCCTCCGTCCGTTAATACTCTTGACATCCCAACTGTTCTGTTTCCATCCTTGGCAGCGATTACAAAGCCACATCCGCTGATACCTGCCTGTGCCTGCTTCTCAGAAAGCATAGTCCAACCTACCGAAGCACGTAGATTAATGTAATCCTCCACCGCCAGATCATTATCATAGATTATATTCATACCTGATCCATCACACCTCGTATTATAAAGTAGTAGTGTTTATAGTCCCTCTCCAAGGACTGTATGCTATACTGTTGGAGACACTGTGGATTGGTTCATTACACCTACCA
>JAGFXQ010000143.1 GCA_017861355.1 Bacillota bacterium | reverse complement strand
TCCGAGAATGCCCAGATCAGCCAGATATGCGTAAAACCCTCAATCCCACGCAGCGCATCCGGGTTCCGGTACTCCGGTTCGAATACAATGGTTGATTTCAGCTCTCCGACAATTCCACTCTGTCTTGGAATACCGAACTTCGTAGGGAAATCCGTATGAATGTACGCAATTACCTTCATAGGGATGCTTTCTGCGTCTGCTGCTTCCACTTTCTGCATCACGTCTACCTTTTGTTTACGATAATCTTTATATTCCGGCATAATAATCCTCCATTCCGTTGCCAAATTACGAATTTATACAAGCACTTATTTGCTGATTATTAATCATTATTACAATTCAAACTATCCAATTACTTATTTCATTCGATTGCTATTTTACTATACAATAAATTATTTCATTAATCCATTGCTTTTTCTAATGCAAATGTATATAAAACTGCCGCAAGAGTTTGCTTCTCTCCTGCGGCAGCCTATGACGAATTATATACCGTTTCTCTTAAGTAAGTTACTTCTAATCGTATTCTGTATCATAGCAAGTTCTACCCTGTTGTTATGAAGGTTGCAGAGCCTCTTCTTGTTTTATAAAGTGTCTTCCCTTCGGAATAATGAACGGTGAAGCGGATAGTGGATCTTGGATCACCGTACATTCCAGTCCGAAGACCTGCTTCATCAGCTGTTCAGATATCACCTCGGAAGGAGATCCCTGGGCGACCAGCTTTCCTTTATGCACCGCAAATATATAATCAGCATATCTTGCGGATAGATTGATATCATGCAATACCATCACTATCGTGGTTCCTCTTCTTTGATTCAGATCCGTCAGCAGATCAAGGATCTCAATCTGGTAAGCAATGTCCAAGAAGGTTGTCGGCTCATCCAATAGAAGAATCTCTGTCTGCTGTGCCAGTGCCATAGCAATCCACACTCTCTGTCGCTGTCCGCCGGAAAGCTCATCCACACTACGGTTGGCAAGTTCCGTAATGCCCATAATCTCCAAAGCATCCTCCACGGCTTCATAATCTGCCTTACTCATACCTTTTATAAAAGTTTGATACGGAAAGCGCCCTCTGGCTACCAGGTCAGATACGGTAATTCCTTCCGGAACCACCGGTGACTGGGGAAGTAATCCCAGCTTCCGTGCTAATTGCTTCGGAGGTATTTCACTGATTCGCTTCCCATCCAATATGATTTCTCCTGATGAGGGTTTGATTAATCTGGCCAGACTCTTCAGCAATGTAGACTTACCACAGGCATTGGCACCGATGATGACACTGATCTTATTATTTGGAATGAATACATCAATGCCATGAAGGATTTCTTTCTTATCATATCCTGCAACTACCTTATGAGCTTGTAATAATCCGGACGCACTCATGCTGCCCCTCCTGTCTGATTCATTCGAATCAATAAATATAGTAAGTAAGGCGCTCCCAGAATTCCGGTAATGATACCGACCGGGAAACGAATGTCGAATGCAAATTGTCCAATCAGATCCGAACCTAATACCAGTACCGAACCAATCAGACCAGAAGGGATAACATTCGATGATCCCCTGCCCACCAGACGATCAGCGATCGGCCCCGACAGAAAGGCAACAAAGGCGACCGGGCCGGTGACCGCCGTAGCAAAAGCGATCAGAATCACAGCACTGATCACCAAGATAAGACGTGTCTGATCCGTCTTCAGCCCTAGGGTAATTGCTGTTTGCTCCCCAAGCTCCAGCAGTTTAAGCTGATTACCCATCAGAAGGATGATGGAACCAAAGATACCAACCGCAGCGGCAAGCCAGGGTATGTTCTTCATTTGCACTCCATTCAAGCTTCCGCTGAGCCACCGGAGTGCTGCCGGTACATCATATTGGGAGGCCCTTAATAATAAGAAGGAGATAACGGCATTCAGCATCGCCTGTATTCCAATCCCAATCAGAATAAGCCTTCCGCCGGAGAAGCCTCCGTCTTTCGATAACCTGTAGATCAGCAAGGCTACGAATAAACCGGAGAAGACTGCTGCTACGGATATTATGCCCCCGTCTGTCTTCAGAATTAGAAGACAGAACACCGCGGCAACGCTAGAGCCGGAAGATACTCCGATGATGTCAGGACTGGCCAATGGATTACGAAGCATCGTCTGAAAGGTATTCCCCGCGACTCCGAAGGCAGCTCCGACGAGAAGACCGGATAACATACGAGGTAACCGCAGCGTACCAATTGCGAAGGAAACACCCTGTATCTGTTCTCCGAAGAGCACCCGAAGCACTGTGGTAAGAGAATAACTTATATTACCTATCATTAACATCACTGCACAAAGAAGTATTACCACTGCTGCCAAAAGTAAAGATACTGCCAGCCAACGCAATCTTCTTCTTTGATATCCTGTTCTAATAATACTTTGATTTTGAGCTATCATATGGATCGCACCTTTGTCCTCTTTGCAATAATAATCAGGATAGGCGCTCCAAAGAACGCCGTAATGATTCCTGCTTCCATTTCTCCCGGATTACCGAGCAGTCTTCCTATGATGTCTGATATGGTGAGAAGAACTGCACCACCGACGGCCGACATAGGAACAATATATTTCATATTCGGTCCGCAGATCAGTCGCATGGAATGCGGTATCATTAACCCTACAAAGCCAATCGGACCAGCCAGTGCCGTAGTAGCTCCACATAGTAGCACCCCGGCACAGGCTCCAAGCATTCGGACCATTCCGGTTCTTACTCCCAGTCCGGTTGCCACTTCATCCCCCAGTGCCAAAGCATTTAGTGCAGGTGTTACCAGAACACCGGTTACAATGCCTATGCTCATAAATGGCAATATCTTAAGAATTCCATCCCAGTCCGCCCCGCTGACGCTTCCCACCTGCCAGAACCGGAATGCATTCATCACTTCCGTTCTTGGTAGAATCACAGCGCTCACCAATGAGGATAAGGCAGCACTGGTAGCTGCGCCGGCCAATGCCAGCTTAATCGGCGTTGCTCCGCCATACCCCAGAGAGCCGATTCCGTACACAAAGATCGCTGTGATTGCAGCTCCAGCCAATGCAAACCAGATGTACTGACCGGAGGTATTGATCTCAAAAAATGCAATCCCGCTCACTACGAAGAGGGAAGCTCCGGTATTTACACCCAGGATACTGGGATCTGCAATCGGATTCCTCGTGATCGCCTGCATTAGTGCTCCGGATACTCCGAGAGACGCTCCTGCCATAAGACTGAATACTGTTCTGGGAATTCGTTCCCTGGCCACCATAGCGCCGAAGGAGGTATTCTCCGGATAGAGTAACGAATTGATTACATCGCCAAATACGATGTATCTAGCACCAAAAGCAAGAGATGCAATAAAACATAGGATGATACTTACACTGCTTATCAGAATTAGGATAACTTTTTTCGAAGATCTCATTTTACTTTATCCGCTGCCTCTCCAAGTAGCTTCAGGTAGTCATCTATCGTGGCTTGGATAGAAAGTGCGCTGGGTGTACAGGAGGCTGCCAGTGGTGTCCCGTCTGTGATCAGCGCAACGGACCCTCTCTGAATTGCCGGAACTGTGCTAAGTAGTGCATCTGTCTGTAAGGCTTCTAATAAAGATGCATCGCCATAAGCAATCATAATATCAACATCCTTCAGCTGGTCCACATTTTCAGCACTCAGCTCCAAAGCAAAGCTTCCGGAGCCTTCTGCAAGTGATAATACACTTTCCGGAAATTCCATTCCTAAATCCGTCAGATAAGCAGCTCGTGGATCCGCCGGAAGATAGATATAGAATTTACCCAAATCAGAAGGATTAAAGTAAAAGAACGCTGCCTTCTTACCCGATAGCTGAGGATAGTCACTTGTCTTCTCCTCTATCAGCTGCTCCAGCTGTGTTACGAGAAGTTCGCCTTCCGCCTGCATTCCCATTCCTGTCGCATCCAGAGTAATCTGATCACGCCAATAGGTCTGCCATGCCAATGTAGGATATGCAATCACCGGAGCAATCTCACTCAGCAAATTATATTCATCCTGTGTAATTCCCGAATAAGCTGCCAGAATGACATCCGGATTGGCGTTGCTGATGGCTTCATAATCCAGTCCGTCTGTGTCATTGAAGAGAACCGGGGTGTCTACACCTAAGGCTTTGAAGCCCTCCGATGTCCAAGGCAGCAATCCGCTATCATCGGACACTCCGTAATTTGCTTTTGATACTCCAACCGGAATGACGCCAAGTGCTAATGGTACATCCTGATTCCCCCAGGAAATACTTGCAATACGCTCCGGTTTCTTCTCTATCACAGTCTCTCCAAATGCATGCTTTATGATAATCGGATATTGAGTGATACCAGCTTCGGCTTCTTTATCCGAAGTCTCTTCGGAAACCGTCTCCTCTTGTACAGGAGTCTGAGACGCTGAATCGGGTGTCTCGGTTTCATTCAAAGCATTCACAGGCTCTGATTTGACCTCACAGGCGGTTAAGGTTAACATTAGGGCTATTGCTAGAATGGAAATTTGCTTGTTGATTTTCATATGTACTCTCCTTTATTTTATAGCGGGTATAGTAGAATCTCTGCCCTATCTATAATGTGTTCTGCTATGTTTTGTATACGATATGCTGCCAGCAACGTATATTTTATAGAAGATTATTCTATTTGTCAAGCATTTTGATATTGATTATCAATTCCAATAATGTGGCTCTGTAGTTATGCCTTTTATAACCTGTACAAAAAAATAGAAGGGTCAGTAATGGCCCTTCCATAAGTTTTCCTATTCAATCAATTCAGATGCCGTACTAATTCTATTTCTTCCTTTGTAAGCTCCCGGTATTGTCCTTTTGGTAAGGCCTCATCCAGGTATAATTCCCCGATGGATACCCGCTTTAGATAAGCGATATAGCAGCCCACTTCCTTCAGCATTCGTTTCACCTGATGCTTTCGGCCTTCCGAGATGGTCAGATATCCTGCAACGACCGCTTGCCTCGATGAATTCATTCGGATATCTCTTCGGATCAGCGGTTCGATTCTCTCCCTCAGGTCCTGATAATTCCCTTCCTCTACAACCTCAAGTTTGTATGCTATTGCTAGATCTTCCTCTGACTTAAGCGAAATACCACTCAGAAGCTTGGCCTTCGAATCCTCATTCAGGCGGCCAAAGGCCCAGAAGAAATAGGTCTTCTCGATATGCTTATCCGGATGCATTAGATTATGGCTGAATTCTCCGTCATTCGTCAGAAGGAGCAGCCCCTCGGTATCCTTATCGAGTCTTCCAACCGGGAAGATTCCCGCTCTGTGATCGGGATCAAAGTAATCCAATACCGTCCTGCAGTCTTCATCTGTCCTTGCCGTAACGCATCCTGCAGGTTTATGGAACATATAATATACCTTTCCGGTATGGATGGTCTCTCTGCCGAGACAAATCACTGTATCTGCCTTCTCATCTATCTCTTCGGCAGGATTCAGGATAACCTGATCATTCACCGTTACTTTTCCGTCTTTGACATAGTCTCGGACGACTTTCCTCGTTCCTGCTGCCGACTCTGCCAGATATTTATCTAATCTCATGCTTAACATTCCTTACTGGAGTCCTATTTTCCGAATCTTTTTCTGTAGCCGCATTTTCTGCAGAGTTCTTCGACTGCTTCGCGTCTTGAGAAACCCTCCACTAAATGATTCGCTCGTTCACTCTCAATTATCTCAGAGAATGGTTTGTCCTTAATATTACCTAGGGATAGTACTCCCTCCCCATCCAGACAACAGGGTACGACTGTCCCGTCCACCAGAATCGCTGCCTGGCTACGAAGACCATAGCAAAAGCCGCGGCCATCGTCTTCCTCTTCCTTCAGATCCGGCCACTGAAATTGATGATCCTGATTCAAATAAATTCTCTCAGCAACCTTGATTCCTCTGCCCGGTTCGACCTTCTCCTGAATCTTAAAAGGTAGATCAAATTCATCTTCTATGAATTGAAGCACCTCATTGTTTCTCTTCTGATCTATATTAATCTCATTATCCTCACTCAGATTCCACAATCGCAGTCCCACACGAAGTGCTGATTGCTCTGTGGCCGTCTTCGCGAAGGTCAGGATATCCTTCACATATTCCTTCTTATTCGGACCACCTTCGTTTCCATCAAAGCTATGAAGAGAGAAGTTGATCTGCCGGAGTGCCGGCTTACCCATCAGTTGGTCAGCCACCGAGTGAATCATCGTTCCGTTGGTGGTTATATTAACCTGAAACCCTTTCTCATGGCTGATATCCAGAAGCGTTCCTAAATCAGGATGCAGAAGCGGCTCTCCCTTTACATGAAAATACAGATAATCCGTATAACCCTTAATCTGATCCAGTATCTCACAAAAGGTCGCCGTGCTCATTATTTGTGGTTTACGCAGCGTCGGAGGGCAAAAATCACACTGAAGGTTACACACATTACATATCTCAATATAAATCTTCTTAAATCGGCTCATTTACTTCTCCTCTGTAAAACTTTCTTCTCTCCGGTAACCGTCTTGGACTTAATCCGGTGATCCGACATTTATCATATTTCAAACTCGAAGCATACCTCGAAATCCTCTGCCTGAATAATAGGATTCCGCTCCGTTATGATATACGAAAACAGTCCCATAACGAAGATCACAGAATAATGCTCCGCCAAGTTTTCTAATGTTGTCAGGCGTATTCACCCAGCTTGAGCTTTTTGCATCAAAAGCACCGAATTTTTGCAACTCCCGATACTGTTCTTCATTTAACATCTCGATACCCATTTCACCGGCCATCTCCATAGCACTGCTTTTCGGCTTATTCTCTTTCCTCGAATTCAAGGCATCCCGGTCATAACACAGACTTCTTCGTCCAATCGGAGTTTCGGATGAACAATCATAAAATACATAATCCTCGGTTTGGCTATCCCCAAAGATGATATCCGGTTCGCCACCGGATCTCTCCATTTCATTCAATGACCATAACTTACTATCGTTAGCCTCCAGCCTAATCAGAACCATATTCCATTCCAATCCCATATGTCGGTCCATATTTTTCTCAAAGCGCATCTTCAATATCTCAAGTATATTCGCACGCTGTTCCGTTGACAATATCTTTTCATTTTCCATATAATATTCCTCCTTATTATCATTTTGTTGACGATAAACTGTATTATGATTGGTAGCCACTTCTGATGATACGCTTATAAGGATGATTATTCGTTGTTACAAACAATTCTAGTCGTAATGAGCTTCTAAAAATCAATTGGTTAAAGCTATTACAGCTGGAAGTAGAAAGGGGAAGCGGGAAGTCCATCTATATTATATAGATTTGCACCTACCGGGTTCTGTGCCCAAGCATATCGAATGCATACCGGATTAGGAACTGCTTCGCTCCATACCAGAACGCAATTACCTGCAAGCTCTGTCTCTGCCCAGACAAATCTTCCATCTGCCCCGGCGATCGCAATATGACCCGGCTTTTGACCATCGTTTGTTGTCAGTCCGGCTCCGGTTTCGTCAAACTTTAATTTGATTTTGCCGTCCTGTCGCTCTGCATCCATAATCATAGGCCCTGAGGACACTATGGTGTCATCTCCATAAGCAACCCTTTGAGCAGTTAAGCTAAGACGCCTTCCAACTTCTTTCTTATTGACCGGATGAATATCATTCCATTCACCAACATCAATCGTAACTGCCATACCTGTACCCGGAACCTGAAGAGTTCTTCGCTGTCCCTCTCGGAGAATCGCCCAGTCGCTTTCTACCGGTTCCGGATTGGCCTCTTCAAAATTCGGTAATTGGACATAGAGGAACGGAAAATCTTGTCCCCACTTGGATCGCCAATCATGGATCAGTGCTTTCAACAGGCTTTCATATTCTTTCGGTCTGCTTCCGTTCGTCTCACCCTGGTACCATATTGCCCCTTTGATTGGATAAGAGATTACCGGCGCAATCATTGCATTATATAATCCGGTGGGCTGCCATGGAACAAAAGTAGGAATTGGCAGCGGATCATTTTTTGCTCCGATACAATATTGCCATGGACCGCTAAGATCGATTCTATCCTGATCCCATTCCAGGCAGTAAGGCTTTTCTTTATAGAATCCCCCTTTTCCAGAATAATTCACTACTCTTATAACAATAACGTTGGTACCTACCCTCAGAAGTCCCTCCGGTACCTCATACCTTCGCGGAATATACTGCATCGGAAGTGTCCCAACTTCTTTGCCGTTGATATATATGATGTCCTCATCCA
>JAGFXQ010000021.1 GCA_017861355.1 Bacillota bacterium | reverse complement strand
TGTCACAAAAAAAGGTTACAGTAATCACTTACCATAACCTTCGCAGTTGGATATAAGTCTATTGAATTAAAGTAATTTTCTTTTATGAAACGGAGCCATTAAAAATCTTTGAAATGACTTTCCGTTGGTAAGCCATACCAGGTGGGCATCTTGCTTGTTATTACTAAGTATTCTGGGAATAAAGAACTTAGCTACTGTCTCCGGCTTGTCTCCAAGAATATTGAACACCTTCTGAAATTGATGGTCCTGTGTAACCGAGGATACTTCTCCTGTGGGTGACTTTGTAATAAATTCCGTAAGCATCATGCCCGGAGATAGTCTGCCTGCTTTGACGGGAGAATTCTTCAGTTCTTTGGCAAGTCCCTGAGTGAAATAAGTAAGTGCCCGTTTTGACGTTCCATACAGTATCGTCTGTTCTATAATCATGTCATTGGAACCCAGCCCTTCCATATTCCAGATCTGGCCATGCCCTTGTTTCAGCATATTCTCAGCAGCAATCCTGGAACCGTACATAACCCCTTTAATATTCGTATCCACAACCGCGTCAATGTAATCCTCCGACGTATTCCAAAGATCTTCGCGAGGACAATTCTGTCCGGCATTATTAATCCAGATATCTATACTTCCCCATTTTTCAGCTGATTGAAGCCATAATCTTCGAATATCATCCTTATTACGGACATTACAGGTAATATAGATATACTTTTCTTCGTATCCTATGAGTTTTTCTTTTGCATTAACAAAGGATTCTGGCTTTGAGCCTGTAATCGTTACATTGCACCCTGCCTTCAAGAATTCCTTCGCCATTTCCAGTCCCAATCCACGAGTGCTTCCGGTTATAACTATGTTTTTCATGGTAATATCCCCTTTCCATATTGACTTAAAACAATTATATTACTTCCTACCGTTATAAATCAATATGCCAAAAAGAATGTTACAACATTTAATTACTTATTACATTATCCTCTCCAACGGTGCGTGTAACATCCACGCCATAAGTAGCCATAGCGTCTGCCGGACTGGTACCGGATACCACCGATTCCACCATGGATTGGATATGTGCTGATACCGCTGCATATTTACTATCCTTTGGCCGAAATGAAGCCACCTTCAAATAATCAGTTGCAGTCTGAATGAACGGCCTTGCGGAATACTTCTCATTATCAATAATATCTGTTCGAGTTCCGATGCTGCCCATAGAGACAAGCGCATCCACATAGACTTCCGGTTCCATCAAATGTTTGATAAATGCCATCGTAATATCTTTGTTATCCGACTTAGCAGGTATGGACCATGCCCAACCTCCGGCCAGTGTCGTAATTTCGGTACCGTCGCCGTTTTGCGTCGGCATCGGTGCAAACCCTAAGACATCACTGTATTCCGGCCAAGTAGACGGTCCATCTTCCAGATAATTCCCTATAATCCAGATACCATCCAGGGATATTGCGAGCTTCCCCTGTCGTAAATATTCTCTGGCTGAAATATTGCTTGCCTGACCATTCAATACCTTGGATAACGGGGGTCCATAATTATTTTTATAGATACTATCTATGAAAGTCAGGGAATCCAAGATCCCCTGACTGGATATGATCCATTTTCCTGTGGTTTCATCCAATAAGCGTTCCCCTGTTCCATAGAGAAGCATCTCATAGGTCTGCATGGAGGTTGCTTCACCGGTAGCAACCGCGGAATTACACCAAAAGGGTACGATATCCGGCACATTTTCTTTGATAGTCTGACAGGCTATCAAGATATCCTCCCAGGTTTTTGGCTTCCATTCTTTCGGTAGTCCCGCTTTTTTAAAGATTTCTTTGTTGTACCATAATCCACGGGTATCCGTATTATAAGGTACACCATACACCTTGTTATCCAATCCGGTAACACCTGTTTTGAGGGCTTCATTATATGAACCGTTATTCCATTCTTCATATCCCGCTAAATAACCATCCAGCGGAGTCAGGTAACCCGACTCTACATCGGCTGCAAGTTGAAAAGTATCCTCGGTTACTAAGTCCGGTGCTGTTTTTTCTGATTGTAAGGAAAGTGCGACTTCTGCAAAATAATCACCTTCAAAGGTAGTGATCGGAGCAATGTTCAGTTCACATCGATCTTTTTGATCAAAACTGTCATAAGCGGCTTGCAGCCATTTCCATATGGCACCGTTTTCACCACGGCCATCATCCCGGAAAGTAACAGTAATCACTACTTTTTTTGTTGATTTCGCATTATTTTCTGCATTACTTGCAGAGCTCTCTTCTGTCAGAGTACCATCCTTTGCTGTATCTACATCAGTTGGGTAGTTATTTTTGGCGCATGCAGTCAGTGATAGGACCATTACCATCGTCAGTAACAAACACAAAGACTTTTTCATCTAATTACACTCCTCTTCCTCCAACTAATCTAGGAGGCCAGTTAAATCTTAACTTCTATTCATCCCAGGGATTTGCTATAAACTCTCCGCCTCTACACCACTTCAAATACTTTAGTCCGTGAAGCTGAGCAGTCATCTCCCAATCTCCTCTATAAATCGGGTCATGATAACCTTCGATACAGATATCGCCCTGATATCCACCCATATGTAAAGCGGATATGATTTTTCTCCAGTCCGTATCTCCAAATCCCGGCGTTCTGTCATAAACATATCGCTCTGCGCCGAATATACCCACGCGCTTAATCGCATCCCAGTCTACAGAAGAATCTTTCCCATGTACATGAACCACTTTGTTCATCCATTTTTTCAACTGTGGTAATGGATCAATTAACTGAGTCAGCTGATGTGCCGGTTCCCACTCAAGACCCAGATTATCATCAGGAACTTCCGTAAACATCATTTCCCATGCTTTGGGATTGAAACCAATATTACAGGTCGCCTGATTCCAGGTCCCTCCCATGGGACAGTTCTCAATACCTATTCTAATCTGCTGATCTGCTGCACGCTTTGTAAGTTCACGGAACACCCTTCCAAACACCGGAATTGCTTCCTCGACTGGTCTTCCTTCCAATGCTCCGGCAAACGTAGTAACGATACTCGTGCCAAATAATCCGGCTGAATCTATACAATATTCCAAATTCTTTTTATGCTCTTCCTGTTGCAACGGATTGCAATAAAGTCCCAGGCTGGATACCGTTACTTTGGAATCCCCAAGGATATCCTTGACTTTCTTAGATAATTCCAGCAAATCCACATCTTCAAGAGACATGTGGAAATTAAGAGAGACTGTTTCAAATCCCGCATCAATCATTGCCGGAAGCCATTCTACTGCCTTCGTTCCCGGTATACAGGTACCTATTTTTATTTGATCCATAATAAACAACAACGCTTCCTTTCTGTATCAGTCATTCTGTTGATTGTTATTGTTTCTTAGGATGAATGCAGAATTATTTATCCATGATACCATTTAGTGGATGGAAACACAATACTTTGCGTCCGCTTTCCGTGGATTTCATCTCTGGTCTGGAGTTCCTACATTCCTCCGTAGCATATTGACATCGGGGAGCAAATTTGCAGTAGGTAATTGCATATTCTTTGTCCTCTGTGTCCGGCATTACTAATTCTTTATTCCACTTTTCTCCGACTCTGGGAACCGCATTCATTAATAACTCTGTGTAAGGATGTGCCGGATGATCCATAATTTCTTTTGCTTTACCATATTCAATCAGGCATCCACGGTATAGAGTTGCAATATAATCCGATACATAATAAGCAGTGGAAAGATCATGTGTTACATAGATAAAGGATACATTGTACTTATCCTTCAACTCTTTAAATAAGTTTACGATATTCATCTTCATAGATGCATCGATCGCAGCAACCGGTTCATCCGCTATGATTAACTTTGGTCTGGTGATTAACGCTCTGGCTATCGATACTCTTTGGAGCTCACCACCCGAAAACTGGGTGGGATATTTACCCTTTACTACTTCAAGCGACATACCAACACTTTTGAGGGTATCATCAATCAGCTTTTCTGCTTCCTTATGGTTTTTTGCTATCTTTAACCGAAGAGCAGTATTGAATAAATACGTATCTACGGTCTTACGCATGGAGAAAGATTCATACGGGTTCTGAAAGATTGGTTGAACATCCAATCGAAATTGAAAAGGATCGTACCCCTTATGATCTCGATAGGATCTGCCGGACAAAAGAATATCTCCCTGGTCCGGGTCATGCATACGCAGTATCATCTTACATAATGTTGACTTACCACATCCGGATTCACCTACAATTGACAGGATAACCGGCTTACCGTTATCAATATCAATATTGATCTCATCTACTGCAAGTAGCTTCTTTTTACTCAGCATTCCACCGATATGGAAGGATTTACTGACATTATTTATTTCAAGTAATTTTTCAGACATCTTATACCTCCCTGTTGCCGTTCATCGGCATTAGTGAATGACAAGCAGCAAAACGCCCTTTTTCCACTTCTACGAATGCCGGAGCTGATATCTTGCATCTTTCCTTCGCATTAGGACAACGAGGTGCAAATCGACAGCCTGGCGGTGGGTTAGTAAGTGCCGGCGGTCTTCCCGGAATACCGGTTTTCTGACTCTTGTCACCTACTCTGGGGAGGGCACCAACCAGCATTTTGGTATACGGATGAATCGGTCGTTCAAAGATATCTTCTGTCCTTCCCAGCTCAACCATACTACCGGAATACATAATACCCATACGGTCCGTAATCTGATAATGTACACCCATGTCATGACTTACGATAACCATAGTGTTTCTCAATTTCTTCTGAAGACGCATCAGCATCATCAGGATTCCTCTCTGAACTACAACATCAAGTGCTGTCGTCGGTTCATCTGCCAGAACTACATTCGGCGACATAAAGGTAGCCAATGCAATAATAACTCGCTGTCTCATTCCACCGGATAGTTGGAACGGATAAGCACTTAATAAATCCGGAGAAAGACTAAGCTCTTCCAGATAGTCCGAGACTCTTTTCAACGTGATTGCTTTCGGTTCTCTCATGGTTTCAGCCTTCGATATCGAATCCAAGAATTGATTCTTAAGAGGAACAATCGGATTCAATACACTTTGCGCCGCCTGGGGTACATAAGAGATATTATCCCACCAGGTTTTTCTGATCTGCCCTGTCTCATAGGAAAAGGCTTTTCCGTTTTTCTCACCACTCAGCACCAGCTTGCCGGAATCAACCACCAAAGGAAATTCAATAATATCATAGAGAGCTTTTAATAGGGTTGTCTTACCGCAGCCTGATTCGCCGGCTATTCCAAAAATCTCATTATCAAATATTTCAAAATTCACATCGTTAATCACATGTACCGGTCCGGATATTGTTGAATACGAGGTGGATAAATGGTCTATTTTTATCATCGCTATCTTCCTCTCTTCATTGATAAGTAGTCATTATAACCTGTGATCAGGAGGAACAGTCCGATAAACATTACTGCAGTAGCCAGGATTGGAGACCCTATCCAGAACCACTGCTTCGTAAAGATAGCATTACGTTCTCTTGCCCACTGTATCATATTTCCCAGAGAGATAAGATTACCCGGTGACAGGCCCAGAACCGCAAGACTCGATTCTGAAGCAATTGCAGCGAGTGTTGCATTCATGAAGTTAGAGAGCGACCAGGTAAATGCATAAGGAAGAATCTCCGTTATGACAACCTGAACGGTACCTTCGCCCGAAAACCATGCTGTATGTATGAAATCACGTTCACGCATTGATAAAGCCATGGAACGGATCTGACGGCTGGGCCAAGCCCAGGCGAACATCGCAAGCACTAGTGCCATAACAAGAACAGTAGAGGTTCCCTTCATGAACGAGGTCATCAGGATAAGGATCGGAAGCGAAGGTATTACTATAAAAGTATCCGTAACTACGGTAAGAATGCGATCAACCCACCCTCCTGAAAAGCCTGCCAGTAACCCAATAAATACACCTGCAACCGTACCAATGGTAGCTACGATGAGACCGATCAACAGTGAATTATGGATCGCTTCAATCAGCAACCATATCACGTCCTGTCCCATGCTTGTAGTCCCAAGCCAATGTTCCGATGTAGGTTTGAGTTTCGACGGATAGGAATTAAAGGTAAACGGATTTGTATGGGGTAGAAAATATATCACAAAACCAATAATGACAAAAATTGCTGTCATGATTAATCCTGCCTTTAGACTTATATTTGCATTTTTCCAGAATTTCTTCACATTTTTTTTCAAAAAATTTTCCACCTCCTACTCTTAATTGTAACGAATACGCGGGTCAATAAACGGATAAATCAGATCCACGATTAATGTTGCAGTCGATATAGCCACGATAGAAATCGTGATACATCCAAGTATCATATTATAATCCGACATCAGGATCGCTTTTTGTACCAGAGAACCTACTCCCGGGTAACCGAATACAATTTCCGTCATGATAGAACCGCCGAATACGCCACCAAGGCTCATCGCCAAAGCAGTAACCTGAGTCAGAATCGAATTCCGAAATACATAGTTTTTTCCTATTTTGCCCTCTGAAATCCCCCGATAACGCGCAAAAAGGACAAAATCTTCCTCTGAAGTGGTCCCGGCAAGAGATTTCATGGATATAATCCACCATCCGGTCCCGACCAACAACATGGACAATGCCGGTAAAATGGATGCCTTCAAGAGTGAGGCAAACCAAACCGCAAAGTTACCCTGCGTGTTAATCGTCGTCTGTATCGGAAACCATCCGAGGACAAATGCAAACACGATCTGTAACACTAGGGCAATAATAAAATAAGGGACGGGATAGATGCATATCGCTACCCCTTCCAGTATCTTTGATGAAAGCTTATTCTTTCTAAAACCTGCTAGAAGACCTATTATATTTCCTATGACCCAAGCGATAACTGTCGTTGTTAGGGATAGGAAAAGTGTATATGGCAGATACATGCCGATTATCTCACCTACCGGTGTTGGATAACTCATGAGAGAGGGTCCAAAATCAAAGTGTAATAAACCTTTCCACAGGAAAGTGAAATATTGTTCAATCAAAGAACCTTCCAGACCGAACTGAACACGTAACTGTGAACGAAGTGCATCCATTTGAGCAGGATCCATCTGACCGGAGCGGGATTGCATCTGACCAATCATGTTTTCCACCGGATCGGAAGGAAACATACGTGGAATGAAAAAGATAAAAGTAATACCAATCCACACAGTCAATAAATAAGTTAAAAACCTAAGACCGAAATATTTACGAAATTTCAACGGCTTCACTCCTTTTTAGTAAATTCGCGCTAGCTTTTCTTAATATGAGATAAAGTATTTTCACGATTGTTCTTTTGAAACGTGCGCCTGTCGGGCGCACTATATACTGCAACTGCCCGGTGGGTGCCACCAGGCAGTTACAGAACATTTTTACATGTCTTATGAATATCTGCAAAGCGGATATAGTATGAAGATACAAAAATGCTTGTTTCTCATTCTTTTTTGAATCTTGTATTCAAGGCTGACATTTTGAATACTTACCCTTCTCTTTGCAAAATTTCTTTGATTACTTCACCGGTGAAATCTCTGTTGTAATGTATTTAAAGCAGCTCCACCACCACCAAGGACCGTTGTAAGGATTGTCGGCACTTGGATAGTTATTCCAGTAGGTGCTGTTCGTAGGAACGAACTTAACACCGGAATGGAAACCGATAAAAGGAAGCTCTTCGATTGCATTCTTGAAGAATTCAAGGCCTAAATCGTACGACTTCGGATCATCCGGAGAAAGTACTGCTAACTGATGAATAATGTCGGTAGCTTTCGCATTATTCCAACGAGTTCCCTGACCTGATCCTCTCTCACCTACAGGAACGATGAGATCGCCATCCCAGCCATTGATCTGGGAATAGATGTCTTTTGTAATGAAACCAGTCGGCCAGTAACCACCGATATCATACTGTCCTGTTACATCATTGGTGCTCCAAGTTGCACTGGATTCACTTACAAGATTAATCTTGAAGCCGAACTTAGTTAACTGATCATAAGCTGCCTGTGTACCACGACCTGCCTGTGCCTCTGTATCAGCTAAATATGACATATTAAAGGTGAAAGGTTGGCCATTGAAATACCAGCCGTCAGCTTTCTTCTCAAGACCTGCTTTGATGAACAGTTTCTCTGCTGCTGCGGGATCATATTTCCAGCAACCAGCACCAAACATATCAATCAATGTCTCATGATCGGTAGAAATGTCATAACCTTTATCTCTAAGAACCTGTGCGATTCTCTCAGCATAACCGGAGTCAAAAGGCTTCACGGTAGTACCATCGCCCAGATCAAGTTCAAATGCTTCAAGCCAAGGAAGAATAGGCTTAACATAAAGCTCCTGAGCAGCACTGGTGTTGGTAAGGATCGGGAACGGTGAAGAACGTCCTACACCGTCAAATATGTTCTGAGATATCTCAT
Organism: Bacillota bacterium; assembly: GCA_017861355.1. Taxonomy (GTDB): domain Bacteria; phylum Bacillota; class Clostridia; order Lachnospirales; family Lachnospiraceae; genus Mobilitalea. Next base: position 11,376 of record JAGFXQ010000021.1, on the reverse strand, counting down.
CAAAATTCATAGCAAGTGCAACACCCCAACGGAAGTCCTTATTGTCAAAGGGAGCGCCTTTACCCATAGAGAAAGCAATACCTTTGGAACAGGGATCATCACTTGTAGCATAAGGGAAATCCTTATACCAGCAAGCAATATTCGGGTTCTGAGCTGTCATAACTTCTAACATCTCCGGAGTAACCTCGCAAAGGATATCAACTTCATTATTGATAAGGCTCATCTGACGGCTTGTATCGTCGCCAAGGTTACGGAACCATACGTATTTTGCCTGAGGCTGTTTGCCGGTAACAACACCAACGGTGCTTGCCTGCCAGTCTTCACGGCGCTCATAAAGGATCCATTTGCCTAATTCGTCATATGCCTTAACAGTATAAGGTCCAGCTACTACAGGCTCGGTATCTTTGAATTGTGTAACATCTGCCTGCTTGGAGTAGATGTGTTCCGGAACAATTCTTAAATCATTACCCCAGATGGTAACACCAAATCTCTGTGCCAAACGAGGGAAAGATTCCTTGGTTACAATCTTAACTGTATAATCGTCAACCTTCTCAACGGATTGGAAAATCTGATTATAATATGCGTTCTGATTGATGCCGGTATTAGTCATAATCATATTGAATGTAAATACAACATCATCTGCAGTTAAAGCTTCTCCATCCGACCATTTGATTCCCTGACGGATCTTGATTGTATGCTCGGTAAAGTCAGCGTTTGATACGGGCATACCATCTGCAACTTCGCCAAACTGCTCACCCTTGACTGTATCGATCTCCCACATCATCGCTGACATAAGCTGATGGATACCAAATCCCATGGTTGTTCCCTGCATATAGGAATTGAACTGTCCAGGTGTGTCGGTTGGTGACTGACACTCAACAATCAGTGTCTCATTTCTGGGAGTACCAACTTCTGTCATCTCTCCTGTCGGTGCAGCAGTTTCTCCTCCATCTGCTGTTTCCTTTGAAGCTTCTTTCGTTGCCTCGGGAGTCTGTGTCTCTGTCGTAGCGCTCGGTTTTGAGCACCCTACGAACATCGTCCCCACGAGAATCAGAGCCACAACGCATGCCAGCATACTGCGCATTGCTTTTTTCATTGTAAACCTCCTCTGCCTTTTTCAAAATGAATTGATAGATCAATCCACTTGTCATGAAATAGAATTTGTCAACTAGTTACCTCTTCATCTTAACACTGAAGAACTTTTCCATAAATTCCAATATTTTAATAAAGGAGTAAATTATTAATCTAAGCTGATTTAATTTGGTCAATAAACTCTAAGCACCGATCAATTCTCTATAATTGCTATCCTTACTTTATCCTGCATCGTGTCGGCTAAGTTCTGAAGGGATGGTTCTGATTCACTGAGTAACTGATATACACCATCGGATATCGAGGTAGAAATATCAAACCAGGAATTCAATGAGCTCTTGGCTATTCCATGTCCCTTTTGCTTTTGAATAAATTCCCTGCTGATTGCATACTTGTCGCCTTGAAGATCATATTCCACATCCAATTGCACCGGAACACTTTCTGTTGTATCAGCGATCTGGCTAACGACACTCTTCTGTGTTATATAATCAAGAAATTGAATGGAAGCACTATAATCCGCAGAAATGGAAACGCCAATATTCTTACCGTGAAACATATAATTCTCTTTCTTTTCATATGGAACCGCTGCCGCTCCCACTTCAAAATCCACGTCCGCATTCTCAATAATGGATAAAGCACTAAGATTATTAATCATCATAGCAATCTCACCATCGATAAATTTATTGGTCAAATCCTCCTGATTCCAATTGATACATTTGACCGGAAGCAACTTGTTTGTCTTCAGATAATCGAGTAATTCAAATACCTTCATGCCTCCTTCCCCGTTCAGCTCACGAATGGAGCCTCCGGTTGAGTAAAGCATCTGCAAGAAGAAAGCCGTCACTTCTTCCGGTTGTCTTGCAGCAATACCAACTCCGTAGATTCCGACTCTCTGAACTTTTCTGGCTGCTACCTTCAAATCCTCCCAGGTCTCCGGTACCGCAACATAATTTTGGACAAATAATTTCTTATTATAAATCAATACATACGGATCACAGGTAAAGGGAATCCCGTAATACTTACCATCACTTCTGGTGTTGTTCCACTGCACCAAGGAATAATGGGATACTTTCAAGGTCTCACTGATATAGTCACTGATATCCCGGAGAACATTAAGGTTGATCAACGCAGGCATAACCGAATTATCGCATATAATCAAATCCGCCAATCGATTCTGATCCAGGTTCATACAGATTTCTTTCTTGAAATCATTTTTGGATATGAACTCAACCTCCACCTTTGGGTTATTCTCTATCATAGAATATTGACTTGCAATATCCTCTAGCATCTTACAATTAATCGTAGATTCATAAGGCGCAAGGATTCGAAGTACCTTTTGATCGGAGGGCGGATTCGTAGCCTGCGTTTGCTTTAAGCTATTTCGGGAAAAATCGCTGATAACAGCGAATAAGATTAATATTATCCCGATTGACATAACTACGTTCACACGAAACATCTTCATCAAATCACCTTCTTATACTCTGACGGTGAAATACCGCAGACGGATTTGAATACCTTATTAAAGTATTTGGGGTCTTTAAAGCCAACCTGGTCCGCCACTTCCTGCATCTGATATTTTCCGGAAAGAATCATACGTTTTGCTATGCTGATCCGAAAATTCCGTAAAAATACTACAAAATTAACATTAATTTTCTGGCAGAACAGCTTGCTCAAATATTCCGGAGTGACCCCTACCAGATTAGCGGCATCGGATAACGTAATGTTTTTCTGATAATTATCCCTGATATAATTGATTACCTTAAGTACTGTAAGATTTTCAACGTCCATCTCCTCACCGGTTACGTCAAGGATGGTATGTATAATCTTCTCATAGTTCATGATCAGATCTGCTTTTGTCTTACTTTCTATAATGTTATTGATAAAATAATGAAAGATTAGTAAAGGTTCCGTCTGAGAATTATATTCCTTCGCAACATTATAGACTCCGGAGCAAAATCTTGCCGTATATTCCCGGACTAATTCCGGCTTTCCCTGGCTTTCCATGATCAATTCCTTGAATTTATTACTTGTTTTTAAAGCCTTTTCATAATCTCCGTTCATTATTTCTTTGCGGATCCGGTTCTCCAGATCCAACGGATAACTAATTGGACTGAATTTCAACTTGTCTACCATTTGTTTCTCAAGAACAACATCACTTCCAAAGACAAATGCATAAGACAAAAGGCCTTTCAGGTCAGCAATCGCATTCACCAACCCGGTTAGACCGGTAATGGAAGTATAACTGCAATGACAACAGCCTACATTTTTCAAATAGGGCAAAATATGAGTGGAGAACATTTTATTTAGTAGGTTTTGTTTTTCCGTATCGATGATGGATAACAGTATTCCTTCCGAAAGTGACAGATGGATCACATAGAAGTTCACTACACTTAAGGAATTAATCTTCTCCTGAATGCAATTTATCATCTCACCCTGTGTTTCCTGATCCAGACTGTCCGGCTTAATCAAAAACAAAGAGATTTCCATCTTGTCAGTTACCCTCCACAGCTTGGTAAGCTGATGTATCAACGATTCCTTTTTCCGTGGTTCGCATGTCATTAAGCTCAAGATCAGCTGAGCGGAGTTGATTTTCTCAGCCTTTGCAGTTAATATCTTTGCCTCTGTGTCACGTAATACGGATATAAAACTCTCTACATCCACCGGTTTCAGTATATAATCCACCACACCCAAATGTAAGGCGGATCTGACATATTCAAAGGAAGAATGACCCGTGAGAATCAACGCGTAATATGGAAGTCCTTCTTTCTCCAATTCTCCAAGCATTGTTAATCCATCCATTTCCGGCATCTGTATATCTGATATAATCAAGTCCGGCTTCCGTTCTTTGAACAGTTGAATTCCTTCCAACCCGTTGGAAGCATTACCGCATATCTCATACTCTGTGAATTTGTTGATGATTTTTATTAAGCCTTCTTTTGTTTTTGGTTCGTCCTCTACAATAAGAATCCTCATAATCTCCTCCAATACATCATTTTCTTTATATACTAAAGCTAACCTCCTATACTGCATCTTCAATACAGCTCAAAATCCTCTATATCTCATATGGAATCATCATAGTTACGATGGTCCCCGTTTCACTTGAATCCACACGGAAACCACTGTTACTGCCATAATATAATTTTAGTCTGGTGATTACATTTCTTACTCCGATACTTGTCTCAATTGTATCCTGACGATAATCATAGTTATTAAATTCCTCGACCAGTTCTTGAGACATGCCCTTACCGTTATCTTTTACTTGAATTTGAATGTAATTATCGAATAGTATCTGAAAATCAATCTCTATCTCATCGTGACCTGTATTACCCGGAAAGCCATGAACAATAATATTTTCAATCAGAGGTTGAATCAACAGCTTATGTATCATGCAGCTGTTTAATGTCTCATCAATATGAATTACATATTGAAACGAATAGCAGAACCGTTCCTGTTGCAAATAGATATATTTCTTCAAATACTCCAGTTCTTCTTGCAGGGTAACAATTTCATTGCTTCTTTGAATACTGTATCTCAGCATCGCCGCCAGATTAATCAACATCTTACTGATATGAAATTCATCATGATCCACAGCAACCCAATTAATTGCATCCAGCGTATTATATAGAAAGTGCGGATTAATCTGCGCTTCTAAGGATTTGATTTCTGAGTTCTTCTCGCGGACCAAGGCTTCTCTCTCCTGTTGATTGGCCTCTTTGATCCGAATAATCATATCATTAAAATGATGCGCAATTTTGGCGAATTCATCACGACCTTCCAACGATATCCGAACTTCATAATCTCCCTGGTCTGCTTTTTTCATCGCATGTATGATTGTCTTTACCGACTTATCCGTACCTGCTGCAAAAGACATGGCAATTAAGATACATACAAAACCAAGCAAAATACCGATTAACGCAATGATCTTGGAGATATTCTGGACATCCTTTAATGCGTAGGTGATGTTCTGAACATTGATCAAATAAAATACCCCATCCTGGATGCTGCTGATATGCACCTCTAACTGGTTTGAGTTCATAAAATTATTCTTCTGAAAAAATCTCTTCGTTGCCTTCTCGATATCTGAATTATCTGACCCACCATAAATATTCAAGCCTGCATAGCCTTCAAGCGGAAAAGAGATAATATCACCTACCTGGTTTACCAGAAAGGTTACATTCGAAGCATAATCCATACCGGCAGAATAGACGCTGCGAAGTGCACTTTCATCAATACATAATATAATGCTTCCAACCGGTCCATTCTTGTAATTATTAAAATCCGTCAACTGATGCGCTATGTAGAAATAGTTTTTGTTCCCATATTCAACCTCCGACCTGTGGGTTGTACCGGAATAGATTGCATGCTTCACCTTTAGGGAATCTTTGAACATTGCATTGGTACGTAAATTGTTCACGTCAAAGCAAAAGCTTTCTTCCCCGGATAGAGTTACTGCATCATAAAAGGTAGCATCCCCATTCAACCCAACGATCGTAATTCCCAAGATCTCCGGGTAAGTGTATACAATATTCTCAAGCTTTTCTTCAATCTGATGCTTTGCCACATAATAATACTTCGTATCCCAGACATTAATATACTTTAAGTTATCAATATAACTGCTGTCTGTATAAATATCTAAAATGATGTTGTCATAGGCATGAAAAAAGCCCTCCACACTGTTACTTGATTGTCGAAGGTTTGCCATAATCAATTCTTTTGTTTGCTTTTCAATGGTAGATGTACTAATTTTATAAGAAGTAAATTGAGTTAATAAAATCGGAAGAATCGAAATTAGTAACAACATAATCATAAGTTTCGTAAAGAGATTCAAGGATAAAAAAGTTTTGACCATGATTTTATGCAACATATTAGCCTATCCTTTTCCTGAGCAGAAATCGATTACGTAAATTTTACCAACATAACCAATATCAGATTAACATATAATGTTGAAATTGTCATCACAATTTATTATTCATCAAAGCTTAGTCCAATCCCAAATATTCATTCACTCCGTCACATATGGCTTGTGCCGTTGAATCCTGAGACTTATCATCAATCATCCTCTGTTCTTCCTCCGGATTCGTCAGATATCCAATCTCAAGAAGTACAGAGGGCATATCGGTATACTTCACGACAAAGAAATCATTCTTCTTCACACCGCGATCATGAAAACCGGTTGCTGTGACTACTTTTTCATGTAAGATTTCGGCAAATGATTTCGATCCCGCATGGTAATAATATGCTTCTGTACCGGATACCTCAGGATCCTCATAGGTATTACCATGAATCGAGATAAATAAGTCTGCCTTTAATTCATTCGCATATTTCGGTCGATACTTATCCTCTGAGGAAAGAAACGTGTCCTCATCTCTGGTCATGTACACCTTGATTTTCTTCTCTTTTCCAAGAATATCTTTGATTTTCCTTGACAAACTCAGAGTGAAATCCTTCTCATATAAACCGTTTACCCCGGTTGCTCCCACATCTTTTCCACCATGGCCCGGATCAATGACAACAGTATATACCTTGTCATCCGAACTATGCTCCTGTTCCTTTCCTTGTATTAGGTTTCCGTGAAGTATGGCATACCATAAGACAGAAATTATAATCAGTAAAAAAAGGCTCCCAAAAAAATTCATTTTATGCTTCGTACTTCGTATCATATACATCCCCCTGTTTTTCCATAACCGTCATCTTCTTGTCTTGTGATGTTAATATTAAAACACAGAATGTGGAGTAAGTTATCAATATCACCCTACGAATTCCTTACGTTTTTCTGACAATGTTATATTTTCAGACAAAGAAAGACTAAGTTTATGAGTCATCTCTGAACTTATAAACTTAGTCTTCTATTTTAGTTTTCTGATTTATTTCCTGATTTATTTCCTGTTTTATTTCCTGTTTTGTTTCCTGTTCAATTTCCTTTTGAATCATGTATTTCTACTTCTTATTTGTATTTATGGTATAGCTTATTTTTGTGAATCAAGCACAAACATTGACGCATCATGTCCCATGAATATATTGTTTCCGGTATAGAAAGTGTTGAATCGTATCTTCTGATACCCTACTTTTTCCATAACAGCAGACAGTTCTTCCGGATCAAATCCATTGTGAACCATATCTGATACGATGTCATTATTTTTATTAAAATCAATGATAATTAGATGACCACCCGGCTCCAACACATCATATAGTTTTGAAAGTACCGGTAGATAATCTTCAATATGAAGTAAAACCTGGGCCATAAAGATATAATCCGCATGTAAATCCAGTAGGTTATCCTTTTCAAAATCAAAGCATAAGGTGTCTGCATTTTGTATTTTTGAAGCAGAAATTTTATTCTCAACCTGACTGATCATGTTTTGGGAGGCGTCCAAAAATAGGATAGTCTTAAATTCATTCAAAAGATTCATACCAACAAGACCGGTACCGCACCCAAAATCAATCGCACTCTTACTTCTTGTATCAGCTAGGAATTCACGGATGGCCTCGGAGGATACCTTTGCAATATGAATCCGTTCCGGAGTATCATAGATATTAGCTATCATTTCAAACTTATCTGTATTTCCCATAATGTCTTCTCCTAATCATTTGATGGTTATCATTATGGCCTATTATATCGTTGTTCTTCCCGGATTTCAACAGACAAATGTGTAGCAAATAACCCTGAACCGTGTAATATATTAATAAGAAAGATAGCTTTGATTATAATGGCGGTTAGGAATCAAATGGAAAGATTAAATCCCGAGAAGCTTTATGTCGAATTCGAATCCGGTGTAACAACTACAGATCCTATCCAAGGACGGAAATATACATTAACTCATTCTGATATTACTGCTGATCTTTTTCTTACCATAGGACTTGAGTTTGCTTATGACGAGATAAATGAAATGAGAGATGAAGTACTTGCTGTGTGGCAAACCTATGAAGGCAGACCTATACTGTATGTGTACGTTTATATCGGTCAATATGATCCGATTACGACTGCCATCCGTGATACTATATTCCGACGGGAATTACCACTTGCCCTGGAAGCAATAAGATATGGAGATTCTGAATTATTCACGAAATACCCGGAACTCGGTAAAGCCCCGATTTGGATCTCTTTCAATTCCACCAACCAGGATTACGACAAATTCGAATATTGGGGTACTATGAACGATTACGAGTAAGTAAAAATCGATCAGCAAAGTCATTAAAAGTTGACGCAATTATTTTTTGTCCTAAGGTATTCGGATGAGTTCCATCCTCACAAAGTAATGCATCAACATCCCCGGACTTCAAGAATTCACTTCGTAAATCCACTAAAGGAACCTGTTTCTCCAACGCAATTTTTTCGATCGCCTTTGAGTAGCATTCCTGATGATAATAAATGTTTTTTATATCACCCAGCCACATAAGAATATTTTTTTTGTTCAACTCTTTACAAAACCAGTCAAAAAATCTTTGTGGCTGCAATGGTGGTAAGGTAGTCAATATCGGTAAAATGCCTTTTTCCTTTATTGTATCAATAATATTACAGTATATTTCTGTAAAAAGTTCGATTGGAGTGTTCGGATTAAAATTACCCAATGGATTTTCAGAAATAGCTTTCCAGTTATAATCGCAATCATTTCCTCCAAAGTCCATAATGATTGCATCGTACTGATTATTTGCCTCTAATCTTTTTTCAAGAATATTCTTCCCTTTTGTTACTGTACATCCAAAGCTCGAATAATTTTTTACCTGAAATGATAATTTTTTACTTAATAATTCCTCAACAAAAACATTGTTGATGTAATATTTTTTGCTTTCAGGATTAACCTGAATACCTGCTAAAATCGAATCACCATACAAGCCTATATTAATCATTTTTTCAAGCATCTCTGCACCACCTATTATCTATTGCTTTGTTATATAGTATCGTTTACTACATGATAAGTTATTCATTAACATATGTCAATATGTATTTATAAAAACAGCCCGTCTAATAAAGACAGGCTGTAGAATAATACCATTATTATTAACTATCTACCGTATTACAAAAATTCATCCGGTTTATGGTCTCCAGATATGCCAAAGTGCACTGTCCTGACCGATACCGAACACATCAAGCCGATTTTCTTGCCAGGAAGCCACTGCGGTTCTTTATAAAAATCCTGAAAATATCTGTTGTAGCTAGTCATAAAACGGTTAAAATCCTGTTGATCTCGGAACATCAAAAAAACCGCCTTCTAACGCATTTTTCATTATATGCATTAGCTCATGTAATGGGGATTAGATAAAACAATTTCCGTAACCACATCGGTCAATTGCTCATCGAGATCTCTATCATAGGACAAGTCAAAGATCGGAAGTCCTTGCCGGTTAAAATGTACTCTATGCATGGCCGTGCATCTATTTCCAAATGGAACAAGCTCCTGCTCTCCATGATACATCATCATAATATTACCGTCATAATCTTGAAAGAAAGAATTATGTCCGGGACCATATACCCCGTCGATTGAGTAATAGGATAATACCGGAGTACTGGATTTCTTCCATGCACCGACATTCAGGAAATCACTGCCTCGTGGGATACTCAGAAGTCCAAGAACATAGGTATATCCGCAGGCGGCACCGCCGGAATAAGTAAGGTATACCGTATCCTCCGTGATCAGCGGGTATGGTCCCTCATTATTAATCGTGCCCTGAATGTTCTCCCATCCATATAACGGTCTGGAGAGTAATACCGGTTCACTCGTAAGAATTGCTGGATTCCTCTCATCCACGGTTGCTATGTAGAGCATGGACCCGGTATCATACGGAGTGCCGATTCCTTTTCGATAAGACCATACAACGCACGACTTACCGTCCGCCTTAAAATAGGTCATGTCTAGTGTAATACCATCCTCCGTCAGATATGATCCATCTCTTTTCTTTACACGGACCGGTTCCTCCCAATCGGATGGATTAAGAATGTTACCTCCCTTTTTCAACTTCATACTATGACACTGAGGTCCCCATGTCTTTCCGCTTACTGCAAACAGGATATACAAGCCATCTCCAATCCAGTGAAACTCGGGTGCCCAAAATGTCTGAATAAAGCCCTTCTCCTCCTGTACATCCAGAATTAAAGCTTCCGTAAAGCCGGGCGCAAATAAACCATGAATCGTATCTGCTTCCCTTGCATAGATTCCAATATCATTCTTATTATCATTCGTGGAAATAAAATAATACTTCCCATTCCATGGCAAGATTACCGGGTCAGCATATCCGGATGCTAATGGAAATCCATACCTTTCCTGTACGACCTTGCCTTTTACAGGATAGGAACCGGATACAGAAAAATCAATTGCTTCACTATTCCAAATCACGCGTTTCAAGGCAGTAGATCCATCCGAATATACCGCAGTTGCTTTCACTTCCTCCAATTCCTTTTTGGTCATAAGAGTTACATGATCCGGTACCACAATTTCAGTATTATATATCGGCAACCAGTGAGAGCACATGACTTCTTTCAAGGCTTGATCAATATCAAGTACATTCCCGGGAACAATATCGGTAAGTGAAACCCTTGGTGTCTCAATGGAATACGCTGTTATTTGATCCGGTAAAGTGATGCTGTCCGGATCAAACAAGCAATCGAATGTATTTCTGTACCAGGAACCACCCCTCCCCTGCCACCTAATTACGTATTTCCTCTCTTCATCGCAATACTCGCAAACAGCCTTTTGAACCGATATATTATGATGTAATCGAAGCAACCCGACATAATGAAAGGTAATCAGATCCTCAGAGGTCCATAATAGAATCTGTCCCGTACTCTCCTCGTCATCCTTTCCTTCTTTCGTAATCCTTATTGCGATGATACCGAAGGAGCCGGATGGGCTTCGGAATATATATGGATTTTTCAACCCCTTTTCCCGGATAATATTTTGCTCATCGATCGTTGCTTTGGCAAATAGAATCCCATAGTTATGGTTTAAAGGCTCAAAGCAAGCATTTTCTGTGTCACAATAAGCAAAATGAATGCTGTTACTTAAGGATTCTGTATAATCCTCCTTGGGATTTCTGGTATAAACCAGAATTTTATTCTGCTTTTGATTCATTTTCCTACAATACCTGATCCTTCCTCGTTTCTTATTTAAAGAATGTCAAATATAGAGATTGCTTCCCTACCCTCTTTAATAAATACAATAAATTCATATAATTCGGCATGGCAAGGAACGAATTGTTTCCCTTGATACGTTTTGCGGTCAAATACATTAACCCAGTTTCCTTCCGGAAGGTAGACCTCACGTTGTACCTGCCCCTGAGCGACGATCGGAG
>JAGFXQ010000142.1 GCA_017861355.1 Bacillota bacterium | reverse complement strand
CATGCGCTGTATCTTTACTACATCATCCGATTTCATTACCTCTCGGATCGCTGCCGGAACGATCTGCCAGGATACTCCGAACTTATCCTTGACCCAACCACATTGTTCTGCCTCAGGCACCGCAGAAAGCTTGTTCCAATAATAATCAATCTCATTCTGGTCTTCGCAGATAACAGTGAGTGAAAATGCCTCATTAAAATCAAAATCCGCTTCGTAACCATTATCCATTGCCGAAAAATCAAGTCCTTCAAGATTGAAAGCTGCATAATTAATTTTTGCATGTGGTGACGTTGCTTCTCCATCTTCATAATGGCTTACCAGGCCAATCTTCGAGTTTTCAAACACCTCTGTATAATACTTTACTGCTTCTTCCGCTTTGCCACATACTGCATTTGAGAATAACAGGTTTGGTGTAATCTTTTGCACTGTTTGTCCATTATCCATAAGCATCAGCTGCCAGGATAATCCATATCTGTCTTGAACCCATCCGTACCATTTGCTAAATGGATATTCATCTAATGGCATCAGTACTTCTCCGCCCTCCGATAAAGCATTCCATTTTTCATTCACTTCTTCCATAGAGTAACATGCTACCATTAAGGAAATGGATGGATTAAATGCAAAGTAAGGTCCTGCACTTATTGCATCAAATGGTTGTCCTGCCAATTCAAAGCCAACTATTTCTACATCACCGGATGGTGTGTTATGAAGTACTGCTGTTTTTAACAGCTTTGATTGCTCAAATAAACTGATGTAAAATAATGCTGCTTCCTTCGCTTCCTTGTCATACCATAAATGTGGAACGATTTTCTGCATTTCTGTATATCTTTTAAAATTATCAAGAATTGCCTGCCAGCCCGTCTTCTGCATCTCAATGGAATTCGTAGTCTCGGCTTCGAAGGCTTCGATTACTTCTGTACCATTTTCATTTTCGCTAAAATTAATCTTTACCTTTCTTGCATCCCCTAAAGTGTATGCTATCGTTTCATATAGCTTCACTTCATCATAGATACCGGAAAAGTCAAAACCTAAGCTACCATCTTTCGCCTCCATTCTGGAAAGGAACATTCCACCGGCTCTTAAATCATTTGAAGCAGTGGTTGTATGCCAGTCCACGGAAGCATTATTCCATTTTTTAATATGTTCCGGTTCAGTCCAATATTTCCATACCTTCTCTTTCGGAGCATTAATTGTAGTTCTTATTGTTATGATCGGATTATCATTCATATTCTATATTCCTCCTCTTAATTGATAGGTTAATGTAGTACGTCTATTGTGTAACAATATTTGCATTATTGCCGTATTTCCAAGCAATATGTGCTAATTATACTATTATTTATTATATAAGTCAAAATTCCATACTCTTTGATAGATATTTCACAGGGTTTTCGTATGTTGATTGCCTTATCATTTCATTCAGCATATCACGATTTTGATATATCAACATATAATACTATAGAATTATAGAGAAAGAGGTCATTCTATGTCTAAAAATTATAATGGATATTCATGTGGTATGGTATATATCATGACAAATTCCGCAGAATGCAATCAAATCGCTGCTTTTTATAGAAACTCAGAAGGCTTATTATCATTAAATAGATTATATAAAACACAAGGAAGAGGAACGGGATCTAGAGAGGTTTCATCAGCGACACCAACAAATGGAATAGATCCACTAGCTTCACAAGGTTCTTTGGTACTTTCTGATAATCAACATTTTTTATTTGCTGTAAACGCTGGAAGTAATACCGTCTCAAGTTTCTGTGTCTTAAATAATGGAGAGTTATCTTTTTCTGACGTTGTTCCATCAGGCGGTATACAGCCAAATAGCATATGTGTAAAAAATAATATACTTTACGTGTCGAATGTTGGTGATAAAAAGAACGATAGTAATATTACTGGCTTCTATATCGATAATAGGGGTCATCTTACTCCTATCCCTTATTCAACCTATTCGCTCAGTACACCAAATGCGCAGCCATCCCATATTATTTTTAGTCCAGACGGTAAACAGCTAATCGCCTCAGAATTAACAACAAATCGGCTTAGTGTTTATCCAATCGATAATAAAGGAGTTTCTTCATGCCCCACAGTGAATGATTCAAATGGAAAAGGACCATTTGGATCAGCCTTTACTTCATCAAGAGTATTGATCGTCGCAGAAGCAGAGACAAATGCATTGTCATCCTATTCAATATCTCCGAATGGATTACTTGATGTGGTCTGCGGATCCATCAAAAATGGGCAACAGGCGACCTGCTGGATATCGATAACCCCTGACAGTAAATATGCATACACATCAAATACCAGTAGCCGTACTATTTCATTTTATCGAGTATATCCAAATGGGTCCTTAGAATATATTGAAAGTATAAACAGTACTTCAAATTGTCCTAATTTAGGTGCTCCAATTGATAATGGCATCAGTAATGATGGACAATATCTTTATGTATTAAATGGCAACAAAGGATCTATATCTGTATTTGGTATTAAATCCAATGGTTATCTTGTTCTATTACAAGAAATTGAATGTAGAGAAATACCCCAATTTGGTACTCAAGGATTAGCTGTTTTTTAGTTCAATGGCCGATTGCGCCAGCTTTCGGTTTTAAATTAGCAAAAAAGCTCAATTTGCATTGAGCTTTTTTGCTAATCTCTATTTATCCCTCAAACTCTACACTTATTTCTATCTTCCAGAATCTCCTGCAATTTGGAGGTTTCCTCACTGTTAGCAATACGGATATGATTCACCTCACAGGACGGACATGCCTTTATTTCTCCCATACGGCAGAATAAAAAGCCACAATTTTCACAATAGTAAATCATACCCCCCGCTCCTTTCCTGCTGGGTGAAATCCCATAAAATGAGATGGAATGCGGTTCATCAATTTTCCTAACAGAACATTATAGTCCTTTTCCACCTCGCGATAGACCATGAGTTTATTCTCTAATACTTTTTGCGCTGCTTCATCATTTTCACCACCGCGCTCCTGCATATATAATCTGCGGTGTATTTGCACCTGTTCGTTGATCGCATCAAGACTCTTACGCTTTACGGATAATTCCCGATAACTCACTGTAAACCACAATGCAACAAATGCCATCACAAAAATTCCCGCAACCAACCATCCCAGCGTGGCTACTATCATAAATATCCCTCGCTTTCCTTTCTGAATCAGGATCTTATATCGTAATAATATCAGATTTTATTCCCAAAAACTGTTTATCGCATGAACCGTATCTCCTACCGCATGAATCGTAAAAACAAACCCAATAACCACATGAATTACAATTCCAAATTCTTGTAACCGCATGCATTTTATATTATAATAGTCTTGGTTTATTATACTTTTACGGAGGAAACGAACATGCATATAGCAGTTTGTGATGACAGCTTAGTGGAACTCTCCCGTATCTCCTCGCTCTTGGAGGATTATCGCAGAGAACGGGAAGGTTCTGTTACCTATGAATCCTTTCATAGTGCCCTTGAGCTTTTGGAGGCAATGAAAGCAAGACGGTTTGATATATTAATACTGGATATCCTTATGCCGGGCCTCTCCGGAATGGAGGCTGCCAGAGAGATTCGCCTGTCGGATCGTGAGCTACCGATTATTTTTCTCACATCCTCCCGTGAATTTGCGGTGGAAAGCTACCGTGTTGGTGCCGAGGACTACATAATAAAGCCCGCACGAAAGGATGAGGTATTTCCGACTCTGGATAAGCAACTGACAAGATTCACTCAGGAGGAATCCTATCTGACATTAAAAACAGGCAGTGGTATCGTTAAGCTGCTCTTTTCTCAAATCGTTTATGTTGAGGTTACAAACCGTACGTTACAATTTATACTAGTAAACGGCGAGGTTCGGGAAGCTTACGGATACCTCGGTGATTACGAGGATAAGCTGTTGTCGGACCCATGTTTTACAAAGCCTCACCGCTCCTATCTGATTAACCTGCGCCAGGTAATTGAGCTTGACAAAAATGGTCTTGCTACTACTGTCGGCAAAACAGTTCCGGTAGCAAGAGATGCTTTTGTGAAGGTTAAGGCAGCATATATGGGGTTTCTGCTGTCGCCAACCGAAAGGAGGGATAGGTTGTGATTGAGAACTTATTTCTTCTATTTCGTTCCGGTGTAGCCATGATATTTGGCACGGCAGTATCTCTTCTTTTTGCCGGTGCTTTTCGTTCACGAAGCGGTAAAGTAGCCTCTGTATTTTTTTGTACCTTAGTTATTTTTCTTCAGGTTATAAGCTGGTGGATGTTTGGGCTTCAAGTCACGATGCAATTATACCCCTTCATTACACACTTACCATCAGTCCTATTCCTCGTCGTATATTTCAAACGTCCATGGTCGGTTTCGATCGGCAGTGTGCTAACAGCCTATCTATGCTGCCAGATTCCTCGTTGGATGGGTTCGGTTGTAGGAGCGGTTTTTGGCAACGAAATCGCTGATCATATCGGCTATTTTGTTGCCGTTTGTGTTGTATACTATTTCCTGAAAAAATATATTGCTGACTCAGTCAGACAATTAATGGAGCGCTCCACACGCTCCTGTCTGCTGTTTGGAGCAGTACCTCTTTTATACTACTTGTTTGACTACGCTACTACCGTCTATACCGATCTTCTGTATTCCGGTGCCCGTGAGGCAGTACAATTCACTCCATCCGTTATATGCACTTTTTACTTAGTGTTCGTTCTTCAATATTACAATGAATCTCGTAAGCAGGAAGTGGCACAACGAGAGAGAGATATCTTTGCCTCACAACTCCAACAGGCTCAGATTGAGCTTGACACCATGAGACAGATGCAAAAAGGTACCGCAATCTATCGTCACGATATGCGTCATCACCTGTCACTGATAGGCGGATTTGCTGCTGACGGTGATCTCAAGAAAATCAATGAATATCTCGCCACTACAGAAGCCGATATCGATGCCCTGACTCCGGTACGTTATTGCGAAAATGAAACCGTCAATCTGATATTATCTAACTTTGAAGCACGGGCTAAAAAGGAGTGTGTTGCCCTACACGCAGATATCAAATTACCGGAACATATTAGTGTGAACGACACTCAGCTTTGTTCCTTACTGTCTAATGCATTGGAAAATGCCATTTCCGCAGCCGCACAGATAGAGGATGAGAAACTTCGTAAGGTCTTTATCCGTGCGGTAATCAATGGTGACAAACTGATTATCTCAACAGAAAATGCTTATGTAGGAAAGATAGAAATGGAGGGTGAATTGCCCAAATCAAGGAATAAAGAAGCTGGGCACGGCTTCGGAATCAAGAGTATGGTTTCCATCGTGGAGCGTCATGGCGGATTATATTCCTTTGAAGCAGAAGGAGGAATATTTGTTCTAAGGCTTATGTTACCCTTAGGTAAGTAAGTCCGTAGATATAGTAAGGGGCTGTTCTCAACAGCCCCTTTACTTCTGGCAATAATACTTGGTCTAATCGGCGTTGCATGTTATTATCTTCTTTATTATATTTATAGCATCTCAATAATTTTCATACCCCTTTGAGCAGACAGGTCTATAAAAGAACCATCAACCCTAACCACCGGATTTGATATATTATGCGGAGGTACATATACAATTTCTCCAAATTTGCCTGTACTCATCATAACCCTTGACCCTACATAATATTGTGAAATGTTATGTATGAATTTAAGAAGGATGAGGGGATCATACTGACCCTCACCGATGCCTATCCTTTCAAATTCCCTGAAGGTATCAAACGGAGTCTGCCTCTTCTTGTAAACACGTTCCGATGTCAGCGCATCAAAGGCATCCGCAATGGATATTATTTTTGCAAAGCTACTGATATTTACGCTTTTTATACCAAAAGGGTATCCCGTTCCGTTTTCCTTTTCATGATGCATCAATACCGCTTCTTTCACTTTCTTATTTATGCTTGTGTTATCCTTAATTATTTCATATCCGAGTAAAGGATGCATCTTGATAACTTCAAACTCCTCTTTGGTTAAAGGTCCTCTTTTATTCAATATATCGATTGGTATTTTTGACTTTCCCACATCATGTAGAATACCGGCAATCATTAGAAGCTTAATCTCGCTTTCCGGAAGGTCAAGCCACTTTCCAATAAGCATTGAATATAGTGAAACATTAACACTATGGGAATAGGTATATTCATCAGCAATTTTTATCTTATTCAGACATTCCGTTACAGCGATATTGCTGAACATATTTTCATAAAGTGAACTGGATATCTCGGTAATCTTTTCATTGTCAAGTCCTCTGCCTGCAGCAAGGTCATTAATAATTTCCTTTACAGAATTAACACTATTCTGGTATTTTCTTTTAAATGCAATAATATCCGCTTTGGGATTATTATCGGTATTGACTATTTTTGTTGTTTCACGTACCGCGATCCTGTCCACTTTGAAAGCAAGAAGCTTTTGTCTTATATCTTCATTTACAATAGTATTTTTGGTCATAATCAAACTGCCACTGCTATTGAGTACATCCTCAGCAATCTCATAGCCATTGGGGCATTCCAATGTGCTGAAAAAGAGTTTGTCCATAAAGTTTGTCCTCCATAACTCGTAAATTATTCTGTCTTGTTCCAGAAGTGCCTGTAGCCTTTTGGTCTTCTCTTCGGTAGCAGCGCAGATGTTCAATCCCTCACCATCGTACTAAAGAAGCTCAACTACTTCAATGTCTCTTTCTACCGACAAATCATGATATTCATTTTCGCAATTTACTAATGGTTTCGTTATTTCTATTGGGTTGATATAAACTATATTACCAACTTGTTCGTTGCTTAACCGAATCGCCCTACCACTATAGTAGTCGATAATATTATTTACAAAAATCTGACAAATATATGGGTCCAGTTGGTTGAAGCTGTTTGCTTGTATTTCCTCAACCGCTTTTAAAGGTGATTTCTTCTTGCAATATGACTTGGTTGCTGTGATTGCATCAAATGTGTCAGCAATTGCTATGATTTTAGCGAACATATTGATTTTTTCTCCCTTTAGCCCCAAGGGATAACCGGTTCCATCCATTCTCTCATGATGAAACAAAACGCCTTGTAACACTTCCGAATCGAATTCGTTGACTTTATTTAATATTTTATAGCTAATAACCGGATGAGATATCACTTTTTCCTTCTCATCTATTGTTAATGCATCAGACTTATTTAATAGACTATCCTTAATCTTTGCTTTCCCGATATCATGTAAAAACCCTGCACAAACCAGTTTTATTAGATTAGCCTCCTCCAAATTCAGCCACTTGCCAATGACAAATGATATGAAAGCTACATTAACCGGATGGGAATACATATACGGGTTTTTATCTTGAACACTGTTTAGTAATGTTAATATATTCGTATCAGAATTTAGATATTTACAAATTTGAATGGAGCATGTTTTTACAGGTTCTAAGTATAATTCCCTGCCAAACCTGATATCTTCCACAATACTATGCGAAATTCTTATTGCTTGATTATAAGTCTCTTCTAAGTTAAACATAATTCCCTCCTTCAAACTTTACAAGCGTTCCGCTCTCTCTGTAATCCAATGAGGTCGGTGTCATGGAACACCATCTCATTTTCTAGTAGAATTTGAATCTCTATTTTAATCTTCGACATAATAATATCAAATTCTACCGATAAAAAATGTTTACCGCACGAATTGTGTCTCCTACAGCATGAATCGTAAAACTTAAATTAGGTTACAGGTCGTGATTTTTAAATCACAACTAATAATCATTTGCTCAGACATTTTACCCGTAAAAAAACATATATATTTATATAAATTAAAATAAGGTACCCATAAATGATAATACATGTTGTTCAACCTGGTGAAACCATATCATCAATAGCAGAACTTTATAAGGTTCCGGTAGATAGACTGATATTGGAAAATGGTATACTGAATGCGGAGAATTTAGTGGTAGGGCAAACTATTGTTATTGTCTACCCTTTAATTAATTATACTATTATGGAAGGAGATACATTGGAAAGCATAGCAGAAATGCATAATGTATCATTAATGCAGATTTTAAGAAACAATCCTTATTTATCAGTTCGACAATATATATATCCAGGTGAAACAATTACCATAAGTTATGATACTGAGAAAATCAGAACAATTGCGATCGGCGGATATGTTTATTCCTATATAAATAAAGAAATCCTAAGAAAAACATTACCTTTTTTAACATTTTTAACTGTATTTGATTATCAGTATAATGCAAAAGGTGAAATTAACAATCTT
>JAGFXQ010000403.1 GCA_017861355.1 Bacillota bacterium | reverse complement strand
GATTGGGAACATCCATCCATTTATGAATCAATTTATGAAAAAGACGGTATTTGATTCCTCAACAGAGATACGGGAGCTGATCTCCGAGGTAAATAATAAGTATACCAGAGAACGTGCTATGCTTTTCTTTCAAGGCTTGGATTACTCCAAGTTTAAGGAAGGTGTTGACCCGATGATGGTAATACAGCTGCTTACTTGGGCGGCGGAAGGCAGTGCAAATCAAGTACTACAAAAGGAAATGATGGTAATCGGCTCCAACCAAATTTCGCCCGACTTCAACGAAGTGATTCAGCTCTACCTTACTTATGTAGAGATGTTCCGTAAGAATTTCTATAAGGAGGAATACATTTGAAGTCATATTACTTCAAATGAGTCTTGGTACTGGTACTAGTCAAGTAATTTAGGCTTCCTATGAAATCCGAATAGCGGTTGGGTATACAAAGAAAGGGGAATGTTACATGTCTATAATTGAATTAAACGAATTAACGAAGGATTATGGTAATCATAAGGGTATCTTCGACCTAAACTTTCAGGTAAAAGAAGGCGAGGTCTTCGGTTATCTCGGACCAAATGGTGCCGGTAAGACTACTACCATTCGACACTTGATGGGGTTCTTGACTCCGGACAAGGGAAGCGCTCATATTCTGGGCAAGGATTGCACCGTCAGTTCTGCTGCCATCATGAAGGAGCTGGGTTATCTACCGGCAGAGATTGCCTTCTTCGATGGAATGAACGGTATGGATTTTCTTAAGTTCATGGGGGAAATGAGAGGCTTAACCGATACTTCCTATCGCGATAAGCTGATCGAACAATTTGAACTGGATACCCGCGGTGGTATCCGCAAGATGTCCAAGGGAATGAAGCAAAAGCTGGGTATCATCTGCGCTTTCATGCATGACCCGAAAGTACTGATTCTGGATGAACCCACCAGTGGCTTAGATCCATTGATGCAGCGAAGGTTCGCTGAACTGATATTGAGTGAAAAGTCAAAGGGAAAGACCATTCTGATGTCCTCCCACAGCTTTGAAGAAATCGAGCGCACCTGTGACCGCGTCGGCATCATCCGTCAGGGAGATCTCGTGGCAATTGAGGATATCCATGTTCTGAAGGAAAAGAGAAGAAAGACTTATCTTATAACCTTTGACAGTCCTGCCGCTGCTGCTGCCTTTGAGCAAAAGGATGGTTTTGACAGAATCACTGTCAATCATGCAACTGCCAAGGTTAGTATCCTCGGTAATGTATCCGGTCTGGTGCAGGAGCTCAGTCATTATACTGTCCTGGATCTGGATATCGAGAATAGCAGCCTAGAGGATGTCTTCATGCAATATTACGGTGATTCTATTAAGAATGCAACCGTTTTGAAATAGGAGGGGAGCATAATGATTAGTAAACCTTTATTGAAAGCAACCATCAAGCAAAATTATATTGTATTCCTAATTATCATTGGGGTATTAATGATCTATCTTCCGACGATCGCAAGCATGTATAGTCCGGAAACTCAGGAAAGTCTGAACGATATGCTGAAAATGATGCCCCAGCAATTAATCGCCGCAATGGGCTTCACGGGGGATATGGGAACCTTGCTTAAGTTCCTTGCCACTTACTTCTACGGCTTCTTAATCCTATTGCTTCCGATGATTTATACTATCATCGTAGCAAATCGAAGTATCGCCTCCCATGTGGATAAGGGTTCCATGGCTTATCTTCTGGCTACACCGAATACCAGGGCTAAGATCGCAAGCACCCAGGCAGTATTCCTCCTGATCAGCACTACCTTGCTTTTGGGTTTTGTTACGTTGGTCGGGATTGCCATGTGTGAGCTACTCTTCCCGGGTGAACTGGATATTAAGGGCTTTCTCCTTCTGAACTGTGGGGCACTTCTTCTGTATTTTGCACTGACCGGAATCAGCTTTTTTGCTTCCTGTTTGTTCAACGACACAAAGAATTCCCTGGCACTGGGAGCCGGCCTTCCGGTAGGTTTTCTTCTACTTCAGATGGTAGCCGATACCGGTGAGAAGTTCGAATTTCTGCAGTACTTTTCTCTCTACACTTTGTTCGATCCGGCGAAAATCACTTCCGGTGAGGGTTATCTGCCTTCCTTTATCGCGCTTGCTGTGATTGGTATCGTTCTGTATGGCTTAGGAATCTATTCCTTCACCAAAAGGGACCTGCCGTTATAATTACAAGTTTCTTGCTGCTTAAATAAAGAAGCCTTATTATATACGAAAGAAGCCTCGTGAACTATCTATTGTCACGACTCAGAAAGAGGGAGTATCATCATTCCGATTAACGATGATACTCCCTCATGGTAGATAATTCTCTTGGTATTTAACTCTCTTGTTGTTTAACTCTCTTGTTGTTTAACTCTCTTGTTGTTTAACTCTCTTGTTGTTTAACTCTCTTGTTACTTAACTCTCGGTACTTCGCTCTTTTGTTTTATATCATTCTTTGACTAATAACTCTTATAGATAATTATGTAATCTTTCAACAGATCTGCTCAGCCCTTCGATCGTCTTGGTCTCCAATACACAGCGACAACCACATTCCTTCGCCAGAGCGATCTTATCCTTCAGGTCAATCTCCCCATCTCCGATTGCCAGATGGTTGCTTCTTCCTAAGGCGTCATGGATATGCATATGTAGCAGACGGTCCTTGTGCATACGTATGAAAGGCTCATCCATGCCTCCGGCGGAGTGGTCATGGCCGAGATCAAAGGTCAAGCCAAACACTTTGCTTTCGAGCAATTGTTCAATTCCCTCGCGGGCAAAATCCTGGAAACCACCGGCATTCTCAACACATATCTTAATATCACTGTCACCGATTGCCAGTTCGCACATCTTCCTAAAATCAATAAGCTTCTCAAGAAATAGCTCCTTATATTCTTGGAAGAGATATACCTTCCGATCCGGCAGAGTGATATATATTCCGGAGGACAGGTGCATATTGATG
>JAGFXQ010000020.1 GCA_017861355.1 Bacillota bacterium | reverse complement strand
CGAAATAAGATAAAACGATAAATGTTTCAATTGTCATGAACAAACACCGGGATGCTTTAGAATATTAAAGCATCCCGGTTTATTAATTGTCAGTATTTATTTGCATGGAATACTGTTGTATAGGGTACTGAACATGGTGGCATGGCCTTGTTCATCGACCATGATCATATAGAAGGTATCGATGATCACTTGATCCATAGTTGACAGCTGAACATTACGATAAGCCTCCACCGTATTCAATTCTCCGATCAATGCCATCATCAATGCTTCCTTATAACAAGGTAATGTGACCGGAGCGACGCAGTAATTTGGATCACAATCAGTATAATACTGATATAGCTTGGTGAAGATTTGTAAATGCTCCAACTCATCCTCATACGCATGCTGAATGAATTCGCAGTGGAGCTTATTCGGAGCCTCTTTTAGCAATCGACGGTAAAAATCAGCAGCATTTGCTTCATCTTCGATCGATTTATGAATATAACGCAGAATCTGGTCAAATGATTTAGGGCCTTTCAACGGAAGGCTTGGTATTTGAACATTACTGCAGAATTTATTGTCAAAGCAATTGTTATACTTTTCGGATGATTGATATTGAAACATATGGTAACCTCCTGGCTAGGTACTTTAATAATAAAGTCATTCCAGTATTATCTTATGTTGAAATATGTTGTTTTGTTCTCTAATTCCTCTTTTTTGCGACAAATATGTCGGAATTTCAGAGGCGAGGTTCTATCATTAGATTACTAATTATGGTAAGAGATAGAAATATTTACCAATTATCCACATTATCCACAATGCCTCGTGGATAAATGACAATAATTACCAAGACATTGAAAAGGCTTGACCATTAGAAAGAGAATATGTCGAACATGGCTATGAATAAGTAACCGTAATCATCATACGTAATCACATGTGCTGACAGTGAGTGGCCTTGTTGTCTGATATTCCAGAAAGTGTTCGTAAATTTCTATATTGTCCGTAAAGAAACTATTCATAATATTAATCCTGCAGACAGTATTGGGAGTGAGGTCATGCTCCATTAACTCTGTCTGCTGTAATAGATTATCTTCACAGCTTATTAATCGTAGAAAATTCTCAATGATCCGATGCCTCTTCAGTAAGTATTCACCAATAGCTTTTCCATCTTCGCTTAAGACGATAATTCCGTATTTCTTATAGATAAGAAAACCAAGTTCTCCAAGCCTCTGAACCATTCTTGAAGCGGAAGCCGCTTTTACATGAAGCAACTCAGCTAATGTACTCATTCTGATATATCCTTCGTCAATACTGTTTCTGTAGATCATTTCAAGATAATCTTCCATGGCAGAAGTTAAGATCCTTTTCTTTTGCTCTAGTAGCTGATACCCTCGGACGGTGTGAAATTCATTGTTTTCCACTTTTTTCACTGCCTTGCTTCATTTATACATTTATATGCTGTCACACATGAATTAAAGATACATATGTTAGTGTAGGGTAAAATAATTACTCTCAACTGATCATTATCATTTGAAGAGATTTCATGTGAAAAGAATATAGAGGTGATGAATATGAATGAGCCGGCAGAAATAGCAGAATCCTCCTTAACCGGAGAATTTAAAACAATAGAACCCTCTTATCATATCTTCCGACGAGTGAGTGGCTTTCGACAGCTTTTGCAATTTCTAGGGCCAGCTTTCGTCGTAAGCGTTGCATACATCGATCCGGGCAATTTTGCAACCAATATCAGTGGAGGTTCCGTTTTTAATTATAGTCTAATCTGGGTAATCCTTTGGAGTAATCTGATGGCAATCTTTTTACAATCCTTATCTGCAAAGCTGGGAATAGCAACAGGACATAACTTGCCAGAAATGTGTGGCAGGCTATTTCGGCGCAGAACCAACTGGATTCTTTGGTTCTGTGCGGAATTTGCTGCAATGGCAACCGATCTGGCGGAGTTCTTAGGAGGAACCTTGGGCTTCTATCTATTATTAAGAATACCGATGGTCTATGCTGGCCTTTTAACCGGAATAATTACCTTCGCTATCGTGTACCTGGAAAAATACGGGCAGCGTGTGATTGAGGCGGTTATCACCGGTTTGGTTGCCATAATTGGTATTGCCTACGGCATGGAGCTCTTTCTCGCGAAACCGGATTGGACTCAGGTCGCCTTGCATACCTTAATTCCTTCGTTGCCAAATGGGCAGGCGGTTCTTATTGCAGTGGGGATGCTGGGAGCTACCGTTATGCCTCATGTGATTTATCTTCATTCACAACTCGTTCAATGCAGGAACCATGACAAGACAGTTGAGGATAAGAAAAGGCACCTAAAGATGGAACGAGTGGATATTTTAATTGCCATGAACATCGCCTTTTTTGTAAATGCCGCTATGGTGGTAGTTTCAGCTGCTGTATTTTATAAAAATGGAATGGTGGTAGATACCATAGAGCAAGCTCATAAATCACTGGAACCACTCTTGGGATCACTCTCCAGTGCAGCATTCGGAATTGCTCTATTGTCTTCAGGGCTATCCTCCTCTGCGGTTGGGACGATGGCAGGGCAGACAATCATGAAAGGCTTTGTTGGTCTTAATATCCCGGTCAATATAAGAAGACTGGTAACCATGACACCTGCAATGGTAATCATAGCTCTTGGTATCAATCCAATGAAAGCGCTGATTCTAAGCCAGGTGACCTTAAGCTTTACATTACCACTGGCGATTATACCTATGCTCATGATAACGAGAAGGAAAGAATTGATGGGTGCCTTTGTGAACCGGCCGATGACAAATATTATCGGTTATATTATTACAGCCATCATTATCATCTTAAACGCAACCTTGCTTTTTACAATTATATTTATGTAAGTGGTTATATGACGGACCTCATACTGTATCCCGATTAGAACAAACGGTAGCAAAATACTCTATTGGCAGTGGCAGAAGGGTAGTATATAATAGAAGAATAGATGTAATATTTTCGATATTCATGTAAAATAAAGTCATACGAGAATGCATCTGTTGAATGACGGCAAATTATAACAGAATTTTGATGCACTTCAGAGAAAACTAATTAATTACCGGGAGGTTTAGATGATTAGAAGAAGTCGAAAGTTATTCAAAATAATGGGATTTACTATTTTCCTAATCCTATTATTACTTTATCAGAATATAAATGTGCAAGCGGAAGAGGAAATGAAGAATGTGCTAATTATTAATTCTTATCATCAGGGCTTTGCATGGACGAGGGAACAGACCGAAGGTATCATGAACCAACTACAGCAGGAGGGATTTAACTATTCCTTTTACGTGGAATATATGGACTGGAAGAACTATAATTCCGAGGAAAACCTGGATTACCTAACGGATTATTACCGATACAAATATAATAAGAAAAGGATCGATATTATTGTTACGACCGATGATGTGGCACTTCAATTCGCATTGGAGAACAGAGAAAAGCTGTTCTCGGACGCTCCTGTTGTATTCTCAGGGGTGAACACAGAGGGTGTAAAGTCAATCACAAACAACTACAGCCGAGTGACCGGTGTTGTAGAGGTAGTAGATCCCACGCAGACATTAGTGATAGCCAAAAGAATCAATCCTTCTATAAAGAAAATTTATCTTTTGAATGATAATTCCGAGAGTGGAAAATCAACGATGAGTATTATTGTGAATACCGTGAGTGAATTTGATTCGAACTTGGAAGAGGCTTCATGGAATGATCTTCCTTTCGAAGAAATAGTTAAGAGAGCAGGAGAACTGGAGAAGGACAGTATTATTCTAATCGGGACCTATTTTCGTGATATCGATGACAGGTTAATGGATCAAAGCTATGTCACCAAAGTAATTAGCGAGAATAGCTGCGTACCTGTTTACCATATCTATGATTTCGGTTTGGGCTATGGTGTGATCGGAGGTTCTCTTCTCAGTGGAAAAATGCAAGGTGAAAGTGCAGCAAAGATGGCATACCGTATTCTGAATGGAGAAGACCCGGACAAGATACCAATAGCATATACCGATTCGACACGGACAGTTTTTGATTATAATCAGTTGTTACGCTTTGACGTATCACCCTCTGTTCTACCGAAGGATAGCGAGATTGTCAACAAGCCATTTTCATTTTATGAAACATATAAGACGCTGGTCCTGGGAGTAGTCGCTGCTTTTACAGCCCTAATTACTTTTCTGAGCATACTGATCTTCTATATCCGGAAAATCAATAAGATGAAGATAAACTTACAGGAGAATCACGAAGAACTCAGTATGCTTTATGAAGAGCTGACTGCATCAGACGAAGAAATAAAAGAGCAGTATGGGGAAATGTTAAGAATTAACGAGAAGATCAAACTAAGTGAGGAGAAGTTGGCCAATCTAGCTTATTATGACCCACTGACCGGCCTTCTGAATAAGCATTCCTTGTATGAGAGATCCGTGCTGACTTTTGCTGAGGGTAGGAAAGCAGCTTTACTATTCATTGATATAGATAACTTTAAATATGTGAATGATACCTTGGGACATGCCTTCGGAGACAAGCTGATCGTAAAGATAAGTGAAAGATTAACTACTTTACTATGGGAAGGATCTACACTATATCGGCTAAGCGGAGATGAATTTATTCTTATTGTGGATCAGCTGGATAAACAGGAGCAGGCGGAGGAATATGCCTCCTATCTTCTTAACAACTTTAGAAAAGATTTTGACAGCCTCAACAGTAATTTACATATTAGTTTAAGTATCGGAATTGCGATGAGCCCGGATCATGGAAGAGATTTAGAGCAGCTGCTTAAGAATGCGGATATTGCCATGTATAAAGCGAAAGAAGCCGGAAGAAAAAGTTATGTAGTCTATGATCAGGGTATGAATGAAGTACTGACAGAAAGAATCAGGATAGAAAAAAATCTGCAAAGTGCGATGGATAATAATGAATTCGAATTGTATTACCAGCCACAATGGGATATAAAAACAAATAAAATCACAGGGTTTGAGGCATTACTTCGGTGGAACAGTCCTGTTCTGGGGCCGATATCACCTCTGAAGTTCATCAAGGTTGCAGAAGACACGCATTTTATTATCCCCCTGGGCACCTGGGTTCTGAATAGTGCCTGTGCATTCTTAAAGAGGTTGGAGACCTATGGATATCAGGATTTATCAATATCGGTGAATATATCTATCCTTCAACTGCTACAATCTGATTTTCTGACCGTGATTGAGGATGCATTAAGTATAAATCAATTAGAGGCCGAGAAGTTGGAACTGGAGATAACGGAAACCATCTTAATGGAATCGTTTGATCGTATCATATCCAGATTGAAGAAACTTAGGGACAAAAAAGTCAAGATTGCATTAGACGATTTTGGGAAAGGATATTCATCCTTAAACTATCTGAAGCAGCTTCCGATTACTACTATGAAGGTAGATAAATCCTTTATTGATTACATAACGGATTCCGGTACAGATGATTTAGTTGGGCATATTATCTCGCTGGGTAAAGTTATGGGAATGTGTGTAGTAGCTGAGGGTGTGGAAGAACAATGCCAGCTGGATTATTTAATTCAGCATGAGTGTGACAAAATACAAGGGTTTCTATTCAGCAAGCCTCAACCGGAGAAGGAAATTCTTCGTCTATTGAAGGAAAAAGAATAATCAAAATAAAATAGAAATGGCTGTTGCATTGCAACAGCCATTTCTATTTTATAGTGCGCCCAGCATGGGCGAAATTTTACACTCTCTACGATTAAAAATCACTGACACTGTATTTGTCTATTACTTCGGTTCTGGTGTAAGTGGTACTCTCCGGAGCAATGTTTGCTACCAGATAGTTATAAAGATAGATGATTGGATCATGTCCCTGACCAAAGCCATCCTGCTTAAATACCATATGTACAATTCCTTTTTTTACAAGGGAAGCCATCTCAGCATTGTAATTGAAGCAGAAGAGGTGCATTTTTCCTACCAGGTTCATTTCTTCGATTACTCTTGCCGCACCGCGTGCACCTTCTCCGATCATCAGAATACCATTAACATCCGGTGAGTAATAGAGATATTCCTTCAGTTTCTTATAAACCTGGGAAGGATCTTCAATCTCATCAATCTCGGAAGCAATCTTGATATCAGAATATTTCGCAAGCTTGGCTACAGCAGCATCTCTACGGGTAACATTCGTAGGAGAGGTAGTATTTCCGCGGAAGATTACTACTTTACCTGTCTGATCGATACTCTTTGCGAGGATTTCTGCTGCCAATACGCCTTCCGCTTCGATATTGGGACCAAAATAGGAGAGACGTGTTGAAGTATCCGTAAAGTCATTATTAAAGGTCATGATCGGGATATTCTTTGCGGTGGCTTTCTTAGCACACTCCTCAATGCCTTTCACAAAACCAGGGAGGACCAGACCATCACAGCCCTCTTCAATTGCTCGATTCAGAGTCTCAATAAAGCTTTGGTCAACCTTGTCAAAACCAATGAAATCTACATGAACATTTTTCTCTTTCAACTCTGTTTGTGCGTAAAGTGCTCCCTGCTTAACAGTCAGCCAGAAGGGATCATTGATTGGGCTGAGCATGACGAATCTTAGTCTCTTCGTACTAGCCTGATCAACCGGAATAACAGAGGTCTTGTATCTCTTCAGAAGATTCTCGATACTTGAGAGCATCTTCTTTAAGGAAGTAGCCTGTTCATTAATCTCTTCGTTCTCAGCGAGTTCTTCCTGAGTAACAGCGGCAACATCCTGAGTGATATTGGAGATTTCATTCGAGGCATCGTGAAGGATAACACCTTGTTCGCTGATTACCTTCGTACTGTCATTGATCATAACAGACTCTTCATAAACCTGCTTGATATCGGAGTTCAGGATATTTGCATTTGTATTAATCGTATAGAAGGAATCCTTCATTGCGTTGAATATTTCCTTGCTCATGGTAAAGCTTTTTGTAACATTACCGATACTTTCACTAACCTTAGTGTTGCTCTTAGAGATATTAACAAGAAGATTATTGATCTGCTTTACGCTATCCTTGGTGGCATCCGACAGTTTATTCATCTCCATCGCCACAACAGCAAAGCCTTTTCCGGCATCACCGGCTCTGGCTGCTTCAACTCGTGAGTTCAAGGAAAGCAGATTCAACTGCTCGGTGATTCCCATAATCAGATTACCGAATTCAGTAATCTCGGAAAGATTTGAATTCAAGGTCTTGATAAAGCTGGAGGTCTCATCCAGATTGCTGGAGATCAGCTGAATCTGATCTGTGTATTTATCAAGATGATCAGCACCATCGGAGGTCAGCTTTACTGTATTCTCTACAAAATCTTCGATGTTTCCCAAGGTGACGGTAATGCGGCTGGCTCCGAGACGTACCTTCTCAATTCCCTCCAAAGTGTTTTTCGCAATTTTCAGCTGTTCCTGTGACTTCTCAGCAACGATGGTGATATTTGTCGCGATCTGCTCATTGCCCTTGTAAGTCATGTCGATACTTTTTGTAACCTTATCTACAGCGTCCGACAAGATGATGACATTACTCTTAGTCGATTCGATATAACTTAACAGGTTACGTTTCATATCATTGAAAGCGGCAGCTAGAATTTCAAGACCCTTCGTTTTTTCGGAAATAATATCACTGATATTCAGATTTCCTTGAGATAATGTGATGGCATTTTCATCAATTAAACGAATTCCTTTGATAAATTGTAGCAATAGGATGAGTAGAACTGCTGAAATAAGAATAAGAAGAACGAGAATTACAGGAATTACGAAACGAAATACGGTTGGACTAATCAATCCCAGTATTGATACGAGTAGCAACAAACCGGGTATAATCACTGATAGTCGAATGATGAGTGCTTGTGTGTTTTTCTGGTCGAATAGAAACTTTTTAATCCTCTTTAGGACATTCATGGTAAATCCTCCCCATAGTAATAACATCAAAATCACTAAAAAATAGTGACTTTATGTATATTATTGTAACATTTTGCACGATAAAGAACAATGTCAAAAGTGGTAAAAATTATGAGTGAATTTATATACATATTGTCGGTAAAAATGGCTTGACTGAAATCGGAGTCCAAGGGAGTTATGATGGAATAATTATTTAAACTTAAAATAATTTAATAATGCTATTTAATTTCTTGTCGAAATATAGTAAAATATGAATTATAAAGTAGATTAAATGGATATATGTCCAAAATTCTGATTTACAATACTAAGAGAAAGAAGGCGTCCTATGAAAAAGAAATATTTCTCAATTAGCCAGAAAATTATTGTTATGCTTCTTATTATTGTTATATTGCCAACAGCACTATTAGGCTTCACAAATTATCAATCCTCCAGTAGCTTGTTGGAGAAATCAATTCGAAGCGCAGCACTGAACTCCGTTGAAAATATGAAAGAACATATTAACACCTTTATGAGATTGCAGGAAGAAGGATTGACGATTCTTTCTCTCAACTCGAATATCAAAAACATTAAGAATAGAAACACAGATGTTTATGGCGAAGAGTTTATCAATTTCCTAGCAGGACATTCAGATATCATGAATGCATACATAGGCCTGAATGATAAGAAGATGATACTATATCCGGAACAGGACTTACCCAAGGATTATGATCCAACGACCCGTCCTTGGTATACAAATGCAGTTGCAGCCAATAAGCTGGTTTGGAGCAATCCCTATGCGGATGCAAGCAGTAATATGATGATCGTATCTGTGTCTATGCCGATTTATGATGATACAAATACCTTTATTGGTGTACTTGCTATTGATATCTCCCTTGGTAAGATGACAGAATTTATCTCTTCCTCCAGTATCGGAGAGAAAGGGTTGATGGCTCTCTATGACAGCACAGGCATTGCAATCGCACATCCCGATGAGAATTTAGTTGCCAAACCGATACCTAGTGAAGAACTGAATAAGATTGTTTATACAAATATGGAAGGAAATAAGGACTATACCATAGCGAAAGAGAAAGAAGTTGCTTACTATACTACGATTGAGAGTACCGGCTGGAAGCTGTTAGGAATCTTTAACTATGATGAGATTCAGACGAAAACCACCAACATATTATTAAATGCCCTGATTATGGGACTGATCACTTTGGTGATCGCTCTGATCATCGGCTTCTTTATCTCGAATCCGATTATTAAGAACATTAAAGCTCTTGTCGGCAGCATGGAATTAGTAGGTGCAGGTAACCTCGATGTTCGTAGCGATATCAAGTCAAAGGATGAGCTTGGAATATTAGCAAGTACCTTCAATAAGATGGTGGAAGATCAGCAAAAATCAGTGAATGAACAAAGACGACTGATCGAGATGAATAACCAGATCTTTACGGAAGTAAGTCAGGCTGCTATGCAGGTGGAAGCAACCTCGAACCAGATCGCGGCCGGAAGCCAGAGCCTTGCTCAAGCAACGACAGAACAGGCAAGCGTTATGGAAGAAATTAATGCTTCGATTGAAGAGATTGCATCCCAATCCAAGGGTAACGCAGATAATTCAAAGAAAGCAAATTCCCTGGTTGTCAGTGCAAATGAAAGTGCAATGCAAGGTGCAGCAAAGATGACTGAGATGACCGATGCAATGAATGATATTAATGAAGCATCCAAGAATATTTCAAAGATTATCAAGGTAATCGATGATATTGCATTCCAGACCAATATCTTAGCACTCAATGCCGCAGTGGAAGCTGCAAGAGCCGGTATCCACGGAAAAGGCTTTGCTGTAGTAGCAGAGGAGGTAAGAAACCTTGCTGGCAGAAGTTCCGAGGCAGCAAAAGAGACAACAGAACTGATTGAAGGCACGATACGTAAAACAGAACGTGGTACTATGATTGCAAAAGAGACCGATGAGTCGTTAACAATGATCGCAGAGAAGATCTCCGAGGTTGCAAAGACGATTGAGAATATCTCAGACATGACATCTCAACAGGCAGGAGCAATCCTACAGGTGAAGGAAGGAATCAGTCAGGTAGTGGGAACTACGCAGACCAATTCCGCTACTGCGGAAGAGAGTGCTGCAGCAAGCTTAGAATTATCCAGTCAGGCCTCCTTACTAAAATCCTCGGTATCTCGTTTTGAATTGGATGATTCTCAGAAAAACCAGCAAAAGAATGCAAAACAGATTCGCCAATTAGAGGATTACCTTAAGATCAATCAGATTACCTTATAACTAAAATGTTTTAAAGTATTAAATGAGGCGAAGTAAAAGTTAAATGATATGTATATTTGTTAAGAAATATAATATGTTCTGATAATAATAAGAGGCTTACGCAGGAACGGTCAATCTTGTGACGGTTCGATATGCGATAAGCCTCTTTGTTTAAATCTACGGATTTTACTGATTCTGCTGATTCTGAGTGTTGTTGAAGAAGTTATTGTTATAAGTATCTGCAATAGCATTCATGTTTTTCACCAGTATATACTGTGCATAAAAGGTGCCAAGTCCGCAGAGCAAGCTTCCGAGGAGCATCCATAATAATACAGTAGTACCATCCTCGTTAAAGCGAAGATTATAACGGGGTGCATTTTCACTCAGGCGATTGCCGACACCATAATACCAGATCCAACCATAGATACCGCAAGTGATAATGGATAAAAGTATTACAATTAGAAAATTCTTTGTTTCCTTTCCATCTCCATAACATACCTTATTCATATCATCAGAATAATTATACCAGAATACGATACCATAGATACCACAGGTAATGATGGATAGTAATACCATTGTTACAAAGTCGCGATGTTTAATCATTTGTTACCTCCCACCAAAAAATAGTTGATATAATTTTAACATTAATCCGGAGGAAATGTCAATCTCTACCACATTACTTTTCGTTAGAAAAAGTCGAATTAAGTAGATAATGAGAAAGGCTGAGATTATCATAACCCAGATGATTTTAAGTAATTTTGGATTAAGATAAAAATCAAACAGATAAAGCAAAACGATGACCGGAGCCAGCATAAACAGGGGATGATAATACCATGCTGAGGCAAAATCCAGATGTAGTACGGAGAACACAGCTCTTGTCATTCCACAGCCTGGGCAGGAGATACCGGAGAGGAATTTCAACGGACATCCAATATGAAGTAAGCTAAGAACGGTGTACAATGAGGCAATCGCGAACAATAGCAGAAGCCGGTCTTTGAGGAGCTGCCTTGCATTAGCCGTGGGTTGTGGATTACCTAGTTTCTTGATCAGGGAATGTATCTTGGTTATCATGAATTTGCGTCCTCATACCTTCTAATCTTAACAATCATAATAGTACTACTTTATCATATTCTGTGAAAAATACCAAATGATAATTATGTTCAGGAGTGGTATTGCTTTATAAAATATAGTGTTGAATTATTGATGATCTAAAATGAATTATTATTCAATTTTTATGAAATTATTAGGGTACTTCTTGACACTGTTTCGACAATAAAGTATTATGAACTTACATATAAGAATAATTACAAAAGAAATGTATAACATAGATGAATTTATGCGGCGTTGATCGTGATTAGTGATTCGTGTTAAAGTGAGTATCGGCGATGATATCAATCAGTCTGTTTTATAAAGGAGATAGTGAATGCGTTTGGTTTCTTTATCCATGTTAAAGTCAGAAATGGTTTTAGCAAAATCGATTTATTACAGAGATTGTTTGGTTCTTAAGGAAGGGATTTGCGACTTGGAGCGATATTCAAACAGTCTGCGAAGGTTGGGCATAGATTATGTTTATATTGAAGACTCGAAAAGCTACGGCATAGAGATTCCTGACGCCATATCAGAAGAAACTAGGTTAATGTGCAAGCAGGTACTTCGTCAGACAATCGAAGATTTTGCTGCTAAGACGGTTGTTGATATTCAAGAATTGTCTGCTGCTATTAATAGCATAATCGATGATATTCTGGCTAATCCGGATATCCAGATCAGCTTAAATGATATTGGGGCAGTAGATGAATATACTTTTACCCATTCCGTAAGTACAACAGTTTACGCTTTGATAATTGCAAACAAATTAGGCTATCAGCGTTCCATGATGGAGAAGTTGGGTGCAGGTGCACTGTTGCACGATATGGGTAAGATACTTTTAGATAGTAAGGTGATTAATAAAGCGGGTAAATTAAACGAGGAAGAGTTTGAACATATCAAGAAGCATACGACACTTGGATATGAAGCCTTGAAGAAATGCGTGAATCTTACTGAGCTTTCCAGAATAATCTCTTTATATCATCATGAACGAATGGATGGAAAAGGATATCCAACCGGAACACCGGCGGCGGAGCTTCATGAATTTGCACGAATTGTGGCTATAGCTGATGTGTATGACGCGTTGGTGTCCGATCGATGTTACCGAAGAAAATGGAGTTCCAATCAGGCAGTAAATTATCTGGTAGAGCATTCCGAAACCCAGTTTGACCTGAAGCTGGTGTCCGTCCTGATTAAGCAGATTGCTATTTATCCGAATGGTTCCATGGTGCGGCTGTCAGATCATACCACCGGAATTGTGAAGGAACAAAACAAGAACTTTCCACTCAGACCAATCGTAAGAGTCGTCACAGATAAATGGGATCAGGAAATTGCTCCCTATGAGGTGGATATGCTGAAAGAACTATCGGTGACGATCATTGAATCAGAACTTGAGATGAGCTGGGATAATATAACGGGATCTTTTGTAGCAGAAGAGTAGAAAAATAGGGCTTTCGCAAATGCGAAAGCCCTTTGTTATGTCAATCATAAATTGATCGGTTAATCTTGCGGTGATACATTAGTTTGTTGCGGAACGTCTCACCTTGGCATTCGCGGGAATGGTCAGTACATACTGAAGAGGAACCCATACAAAGCTTGCAATTGAGAAATCAACCAAACTGTGAATGAAAGTGCCGACACCTACGAGTACCAGGATATAAAAAGGGTTCATCGCTGCGCCGGTGCCAAAATAGTACAAGCTTACGACGGATACCTCAGCGACTGCATGAATGAGTGAGATAAATAATGCAAAGGGGACACTGGTCTTCGGTGAGAGGAGAATATTATTATTCTTCTTTAAAATCAAGGCACCTACTGTTGCAAAAATCAGATGGGTCAAGGCACGAAGCACAACGACCAGCGGAAAACCGGCGATGAAGAAGCCAATACTTGAGATTAATGCTACTGCGATAGCAACTACAGGTGATATAAACATTGCGATGAATACGGCAACATGACTTGCTAATGTGAAGGATGCCGGCTCAATGATAATCTTGGGTGCGAACATCGGGATAGCAATTCCCAGAGCACTGAGCAATGCTGCAACAGTCATGATTTTTACTTTGTTTGAAGTGTTATTATTTGTCATACTTAGCCTCCATTCTGCTGTTTCCAGCAGTTCAAATATCCTATTTCAAAGACATGATAGCTGTCTTGTCAGCTGTAATTATATACTATGTTACCCTGTCATGTCAATCACCATTTGTAGCAAAATATTGACTTTGATAGACTAAAAAACCCAAGCGGGCTTCCGGGAGGTCCATTCTCTCGGATGCATCGGCTTGGGTTGTTATCATTACTTTACATTTTATTCAAAAGGGAAGTGAAAAGGAAGCTGGAATTTGTCACGGATAGCGATGAATTCCTTCTGTACTGCTTCTCCGATGGGGACACCTTTATCCTGGCGATCCAGCCAACATAGGTATTCTTTCTCGCCTGCGGTATAGATTCGTTCTTCCCCGGGAGCCAGCTTAGAAGCACGTAAGGAGCGAAGAATATCGCCGGTTGTTTTCTGAAAGGATTCCAATCCAAGAAAAGCTTCCGGATCAATTGCAATGAAGAAGTGACCCAGATGGTATGGATTCTTCTCGCCTTGTTCGCCGATACCGGATAACAGCTTCAGATAGTTACCAGCTTGTAAAGCGGCGGACAGAATCTCCACCACAGTCGCATATCCATATCCCTTATAACCTGCCAATTCTTCACCGATACCACCAAGTGGAGCAAGTGCAGCATTTCCCTTCGTAAGATCAATAAGGATCTGCTTACTGTCGGTCAATGCTTCGCCATTCTGGCCGATTACCATGCCTTTTGGAGTATCTTTACCGGTCCGTGCATAATACTCCAGCTTACCACGCTGTGTGATACTGGTGGCACAGTCAAGTACAAAGGGAAAATCTTCATCCGTCGGGAATCCAAAGGTGAGGGGGTTAGTTCCAAGCATATTCTCTACACCAAAGGTAGGAGCAATGGATGGTCTGGCATTTGTTCCTGTAATTCCGATTAAGCCCTGGTTCGTTGCCATAGTGGCATAATACCCGGCAATACCATAGTGGGTGGAATTACGTGCAGCCACCATACCCATGCCATATTTCTTGGCTTTATCGATGGCCATCTGCATAGCGCGATATCCGACGATCATACCCATACCGTCATGACCATCCACTACGGCGGTAGTTGGAGACTCACGGATAATCTCAAAATCGGTTACCGGTTTTTGAATTCCCTCCTCCATACGGTCAATATAAATGGCCTTAAAACGGTTACAGCCATGACTCTCGATTCCCCTTCGGTCGCTCTCCATTAATACATCGGCGCATATTACTGCATCCTCGTGAGGAACTCCCATTTTCTCAAAGGTGGCTGTCATGAAATCTCCGACTAAATCCCAGGAAATATACGGTCTGGTTTCCATTATTATTACCTCCCATTGTATGATATGATTGAAATGTGACAGGTGGTTTACTATCTTTATTATAACTTATATTACAAGCGGTTAGCAATAGCAGATGCGGGTTTTTACAAAAGCATGCAAATGGCCGTAATGGTAGTATCCTCCTATGGGCAGAAAAGTAAAAATAAATTGAAAGATGTCTTTTTAGGGAATATAATACAGATAGATTGATTTATAATCGGTTAACCTTATTCATGAATCTACATAACTTAGTATAGAACATGGAAGCCGAAGATGGGAGGAAAAATATGACATGTAAAAACTGTGGACATACGTTAGAGGAGGGCGCGGCATACTGCTCACATTGTGGGAGCATCGTCGAACACGGTCCACAATATCAACAAACATCCGGACAGCAAACATCCGGACAGCAAACACCCGGACAGCAAACACCCGGACAACAGCCCATGTATCAACAATCGCCGTATCCGCAATCATCGTATCCGCAGCCACCGAACCAATCACCATATCGGCAAGCACCATATCAGCAAGCACCGTATCCGCAGTCATCGTATCAACAGCCATCCTATCAACAATCACCGTATCAGGTTCCACCGAATTGGAGACCTCCCATGCCACCACCGGGAGTATTGCCGCCACCGGTGCCACCGCAATTTTATGTACCGCCGAAGAAGAACAAGGTGCTGTTGCCGCTTCTTATCATTACCGTCGTTATTGCATCCTTATTCGTAATCTCAATGGTGATTCTTACAGCAGTCGGATTCTATTATGAAGTAAAAGATGCAGATGTGAGTCAGATTGTAAATG
Organism: Bacillota bacterium; assembly: GCA_017861355.1. Lineage (GTDB taxonomy): Bacteria > Bacillota > Clostridia > Lachnospirales > Lachnospiraceae > Mobilitalea. Next base: position 4,418 of record JAGFXQ010000020.1, on the reverse strand, counting down.
GATATGATCAATATATTGGCGAGGAGTTTGGAGAGTACAATAATGATTCCATTGATGGATATAATTCTCAGGAAGATCCGGGCTATGAGGAAATTCCGGATGCTGATTATTATCCGGATGACGATAACTATTCGGAGGATGATACCTACTCGGATTATGATACTTATTCGAATTATGACTCCTTTATCCAGGGCAGAGAGCTTCAATACTATGAACAATATAGTGAAGTTGTAATGGAGAACGGAATTGGATTCTATCTGAATGATATTCTTGTGACTGACTTAGGAGATGGTACAGCAACAGTAGATATGAACATTGACCTGATCTCCTATTATGATGAGAATTACCTATATAACGAAGATTTTCTGATGCTGCCAATGGATAAAGCAGGCAATGCCTTATCGGATGCCTGCTCTGTCGGATATATCAGAGACAGCAACGGAAATGATATATCCATTCCGATGCTGCTGAATACTGAAGAATATCAAAATTATGTTATAACCTTTATCGTACCTACGAACATGGAAAACTTCAATGTATATGGTATTAATTATTCAACTGAGGGCTTCTCCGGGCCGGTATATTGTACAGAGATGCAGGTAAATGAGTAAAGGACTATATCTTGACGCGGCCATCTGCACGATTGGTATCAATCTTCTCCGTCTCGATTCTGAGACGGATGAATATAACCGCACATAGAATTACGAGAAAGCCCATCAGATTCAAAATCTGTTGGGCATATATTTTTTGCCCAAGTAAGTTAATATCAAGCTTTTGCAGTTTATCCAGAATAGATCCGCCGAGTACGGATACCAAAAAACCGAATAATCCGGATACGGAAGAAGTCAGGGTGAGCCATATCATACGCTTGTCACTGCGGAAGAAATCAAGCTGAAGACCAAATAAACCGATACCGACGAAAGCCCATGCAGTAGAACCGAAGAAGGTAGACAGGATATACATGGGATAGGCATTAAAGGGCATCATGAAAGCGACGGATAAAAAATTTAGTCCGAGCGCAAAGAGGGCAAAACGAAGTAGCTTACCCATTCCATGCTTATCAGCCATTCGACCAAGTCTTGGCATGATATAGATACGGTAGAGATTGAAGATGAAGCTGACCAGCATAATAAAGGTGTAAGGCAGTGCTAAATCATTGATCATATAGCTGGAGTTAAAAGGTGCACAGATGTAGAAGGCCAGGGTGAACAGGCACTGGATGGTAAAAGCCTTACGGAATTTACGATCCCCGATGGCTTCCTTAATCTCGGACAGGATACTCTGTCCCTTTTCGACTACTTCCTGTTCTTTCGCACGCTTTGCAAGACGTCCATGCATCTCCTTCCCATCATCATTTACATAGGAGAGCTTTGGTTCTTTCATTAAGGATAAGCCGACAACGTTAATCACGGTTAGGATGAAGATGATGATACCAATGATGATAAAGCCGGTAAAAATATTACCCTTTTTAAAATAATCCAGTATCATACCGCAGATCAGCATTAAGCTGGATACAACAAACACTGCTACGGAGTCTTTAATGGAGAAATATTTTCCGCGCAATCGGCTGGGTACCAGACTGGCAATCCAATCCTGCGAAGCAGGAGTCCCGATCTGTACGAACACTTGCCCCAGAAAATACATAATTACGATCAGGAAAGCTTTTGTCGCATCTTTCACCAGAAGAAGCGGAACAAAATATAATCCGGCAAATAGGATACGCTGTAGAGCCGTAACTGTAACAAGAAATTTATACTTTTTCATCTTCTTGAAGTAATTAATTAAGAAGAGTTGGGTCAAAGCAGCAAAACTAACTAGGGAGGTTATAATACCGATGTTCGCATCCGAGATTCCGCTATGGGACATCAGGGTGGCTAAAAAGGTACCTCCGGCAAGCTGTGCTATGGTTTGGGCAGCACTATCTGCAGTAGTATAGTAGATACGGCTGCTTTTCAGATCCTGCTTAGATTCGGGTAATGCCATAAAATAGATTCTTCTAAGCTGCCCCATCATATACCGGTGCATATAGGATAAATTATTAAACATGATGTCGTAAACCCTCCAGATTCGCTTGTCTATCTTATTAAGTTCAGTTATCTCTATTATATGCGATTCCGAAAGATTACTCAAATGTTTTCGTACAGGAAAAATGGAGGATTCACGAAAGATTAATCGACGGTGCGAGATGCCATATTATGTAAAGCGTCCCCCTGAAGACGATACACGGTCCATTCGTCCATCGGTTGTCCACCCATCTGCTTATAGAATTGTATCGAAGGTTCATTCCAGTCGAGACAAGCCCATTCCAGACGACCACAACCACGTTCTACCGCTAATGCCGCCAGGTAGGTGAGTATTCGAGTGCCAAACCCCATACCCCTCATTTCCTTTTTCACATACAGATCTTCCAGATAGATTCCCGGTTTACCGAGAAAGGTGGAATAGTTATGGAAGAACAGAGCGAAACCGACCGGGGTGCCCTGATTTTCCGCGATCACTACTTCAGCTTTCTTCTGTGTGAAGATTGTTTCAGCCAGAAGTTCAGGGGTTGCTACAACCTGATCTGACATGTGCTCATATTCAGCCAGTTCCTTAATAAAATCTAGTACTAAGTCAACATCATTCCTGTTAGCTAACCTGAGTTGAAAATCTGTGGAATTCAAATTATTATTCATATTTACCTCCGGATATTATTAACAGCTATTGTAAAGCAATGTTGTAGAAAAGGCAAGCCGGATCGGATAGGAAAGAACTAAGATAGGAAAGAACTCGAATAGGAATGAACTTGGATAGGATGGCGGTACAATAAATCCCAGGAGCTTTCACTTGCCGACGAAGTATAGATATCATATAATGATGGTCTAGAGTTTAGCTATTCATAGATTAGAATAAAGAGGAAAACATGCTGATACATAAAAAGAATTTTAATATTGAGCAGATCGCTGATTCGGGTCAGTGCTTTCGAATGAATCAACTGGCAGAGAAGCATTATAGCCTGATTGCTTTTGGCAGATACCTGGAACTGATTCAGAGAGGGGAAGATCTGGTGGAAATTAGCTGCGATGAAGAAGAATTCGCTGAGCTTTGGCAGGATTATTTTGATCTTAGCTATGATTATACACAGTTGATCGATACGCTGCTAGCTGGGGAAGATCCCTTCTTGCGTTCCGCTGCCGCCTTTGGTAAAGGCATTCGTATTTTAAAACAAGAATTTTTCGAGATGATGATCAGTTTCATTATTTCCCAGAATAAGAATATTCCTGCTATCAAAAACTGTGTGGAAGCTTTGTGTCACAAATATGGAACACCGATAAGATCCGCCTTTGACCATAATACTATCTATTATGCATTTCCGACTCCGAGTCAATTAGCTCAGGCTTCGAAGGAAGAACTTCGGGAACTCAAGGTAGGTTACCGGGATGAATATATTATTCGAGCTGCTCAGGCCGTTGCGGAGGGACAGCTGGATGTAAATTGTATTCATAGCTATAGTTACAAGGAGGCATTTGATGCACTGAAGCAGATTCATGGAATTGGGGATAAAGTTGCGAATTGCATCTGTCTCTATGGACTCCATCACATTCAGGTATTCCCGATTGATGTATGGATTAAGCGCATTCTTGATGAAGTATATCAGAATGAGTTCAATTTAAAACTTTATGAAGGAAATGCTGGTATTGTTCAACAATATATGTTTTATTTTATGAGAAATCAGAAAGAGAATCAGAATGAAAAAACGGCAAAAGAAGGCATGAAAAGCAAGAAAAAATAGCAAGAAAAATAGTAAGAAAAAATAGGAAAGAATAACCCTTCTGTACTGCGGGGAAAATAAATAGGTAATCAACTATTTGTACCGTATTAGAAAGGAAGGGTAATGATGAATCAAAATTTAAAAGGTGAAGAAAACGAGCGCCGAATCGAGCATTTAGAGAATTTGGTGGAGAAAAAGACAAGAACACAGCGTCATCTGGAGGAGAATTCAGAAATATCTCATTCACCTTCGAATATTCAGCATGCGAAGGAGCTCCAGAACGATCGCCAGACAGAGATTGATCATCTGAAGGATAAGATTGTCTATGGAGACAGTGTCTGCAATCATGAGAAAGAAAATACAGAAAAACGTCTTCTCTATACCGAAGGGTATTTGAATCACAATGCAGAGCATATGAATCAGGATGCTTTCCAGAATGCGAAAGCAAAACAAGAGCGCAGAAAAGATCAGATCGATACAATGAAATAGATTTTTATTAAAATGTAATATAAGGCTAAGTTAATATCAGGGGCTGTTGCAAAATAGAGAGGTTAGACCATTGTGGAATATCACGATACTCCCACAATAAGTTGACTCTGTGATTTTGCAGCAGCCTTTTTGGTACTGTATAAGTGTAGATATAAGACTTAAAAATAAGTTTTATGTT
>JAGFXQ010000402.1 GCA_017861355.1 Bacillota bacterium | reverse complement strand
CGGCAGGGGGGCCAGAGTAAGTGTATCACCGATCCCGAAGATGAAGCTGTTCTTATGCAATATACTAGCAGCCTTTACTGCTCATATGGGAAGCTTATTATTATTGTTTTTCTATATGTACTATGTCATCAAAATCGACTTCGGTAATAATCTGATGTATCTGTTTGCGGTTTGTATGGTCGGATCCTTCGCAGGACTTGGCCTTGGCGCCTTTATCGGTGTTTGGGTGAAGAAAAAAGCAGAAGTAAAAGAAGCAATCCTTTCTGTGGTAACGCTGGGTGGAGCATTTCTCTCCGGTATGATGATGCCTGAGATTAAGTATATGGTAGCAACAAAGTTCCCGGTGCTTTCCTATATCAATCCGGTGAATCTGCTGACCGATGCAATGTATAGCTTATATTATTACGATAACTATGATCGTTTCTATATTAATATTTTGTTGTTGGGTATTATCGCCTTCTCATTAGGTATTTTGTCCATTGTCGGGTTAAGGAGGAAGAGTTATGCAAGTATTTAAGACTTATTTTAAAATCATAAAGACTCAAATTGTATCGATTTTGATATATGCAGGTCTGTTCCTAGCCCTGACGATACTCTTCACAAGCAATATCGGTGAGAGCAACGATCAATTCGAAGTGAAAAAGGTTCCGGTCATGGTATTGAATGAAGACGGTGAGAATGATCTGATCCGTGGCTTCTTAAGCTACCTGGAGGGATATGTAACCTATGTGGAGCCTAAGGAGGGAGAAGCAGCGATTCGTGATGCCTTATATTATCGTGAAGTATCCTATATCCTGACGATCCCGAAGGGGTTTAGTGAGAGCTTCCTGAATGGAGGCGTTGTGAACCTAATCAAACAAACCGCTCCTGACTCGATGGAAGCGATCACAATTGACACAGCAATCGATAATTATTTTAATATTGCAAAAGTATATCAGGGACATATGCCCGAAGCAAGTACCAATGAGATCAGTGAATATGTCAAGGCTAATCTGCAGGAGCAGACGCAGGTTCATCTGAACGCGGAGCAAAAGGATGCGTTTGTATCTGGTAACAGCCAGAATAAATTCTACTTTAACTACCTTGGTTATATTATTATCGCAGTTTTCATTGCCAGCATCAGTACAGTAATGTTCTCCTATCACGGACTGGATATTCGAAGAAGACATTATGCTTCGCCAATCACCTCCAAAAATATGAACGGACAGCTGATCTTTGCGAATTTAATCTTTATCATGATCTATCTGGTAATGTTTATCATTGCCGGATATGTGTTAAATAAGAATCGTGCAATCAATATCAATACCATTTTATTCTGGTTAAATGCATTTACCTTTGCTTTAGTTACGCTGAGCATCAGTTATCTGATCGGGATTAGTGTGAAGAGCAAGAAGGCAATTTCAGCTCTGTCAACAGCAGTATCTCTCGGTCTGGCGTTCTTAAGCGGTATGTTCGTTCCGCAGGAATACTTAGGTGCGCCGGTACTCAAGGTTGCTAGCTTTATGCCGGCTTATTGGTTCATAAAGGCAAATGAAGAAATCGAGATTTTAACCTCCACCTCCTGGTCACAGATATCCAGAATTGCGAGCTTCATGGCAATCCAGCTTGGCTTCGCTGCCGCGATTATCTCTATCGCATTGGTAGTCAGTAAACGAAAGAGGCAGCAGATTAGTTAGGGCGGTGAAACATCTGGTAAGAGTAAGCTATCCTTAAGCAAATAGTATAGATTAGGCAGGAGCCTTCTCATTTCGAGAAAGCTCCTGCCTTTAATTCATGACAAATGAAACGATTTATCGTTTCACTTGTTGATACGCTGAGTATAAGCATATATCCAATGAAATTGTTGTTTCGATTTTATAGTGTTTCCGGAATTAGAAAGAAATACTTTCCGGGAGATAGACTTTGATATAGGGATATCTTGGGTTATAACTTGCCTGATACTCATAAGAATAGGATACCGTATCCACTGTCTGATTGAACTCGTTCGAATCCATAATTATTCTTGCGATTAATGGTGTTCCAAAGGAATTCACAGGAATCATATCTTCAGGAAAATCACACTGAATATTACCGCCATCAATAACAACATTCCTTCGGATGTCACCAATGGGAATTGCATTTGATGCATAGAGCTGAACGGAAACAGTTCCGTTCTTAATCAGTATATCACCTAAACCGGCAAGGTTGCCGATTCCAACCAGATTAGAGCCTTTTCCAATAATCTCGATATCGCCCATTAGAATATCGATATCAACTTTGCCACCCAAAGCGCCAATTCCGGAACCAAAGTGTGTATTATAGCTAATACTGACACTGCCATCCAATATCTTGATCCGCCCATCGCCATCATCCATACTTCCGATTCCAACTACGTCCCTGCCGCTGCTTTTTAACTTAATGTGACCTGAGCTCAGAATATCAACAGATCCTCGGAGGCTGCCGATTCCGATCGCTCTGGAACCTTGCGTTTCAATTGTCAAATTGACATCATCAAGCTGTATGTTGGCGTTTCCGTCGAGACTTCCCATTCCGACCGTGTTTAAGCCGATGGCCTCAATGCTGATATCGCCGGAGATAGCATGAATCAATGATGATGCCGGATTCTGCCCACCGCCGATGGCTACAGAGACTTTGCCCTGACTGATTACTTTGATATGTCCACTGGAAGCAAAGGTGATATTTCCATAAGATTGATGAATAGAAGCACCAATTCCTACCCGATTCGGAAGCATGACCTGTATCGTCAGATCCCCATCACCGACAATTTTAAGTTCTGAGGTCTCGGGAACACGGATACCATCAAATAATATCAAGTTATTACCGATAAGGTTAAGAATCACAGAACAGTTGTCCCCAAGTAGGATGGCAGGATTGTCATTACCATGCAGATTTACATTCTTCAAGGTTAGATTACAGCTGTGATCGTCCGGTATAATCAATGTTACTTTCGCCATA
>JAGFXQ010000019.1 GCA_017861355.1 Bacillota bacterium | reverse complement strand
AACTTAATAAACCTTGGTATATATGATGAAATATCTGCAGAGTTAGAGACCGTAGGAAAAACCGTGAGCATGCTTGAGGAGATCGAAGCGGAACCATCTCTTGGGAATGGTGGGCTTGGTCGACTGGCAGCCTGCTTTCTGGATTCCATCGCTACTTTAGGATTACCGGGTGACGGAATTGGATTGAATTATCATCTTGGCTTGTTTCAACAGAAATTTGCAGATCACCTTCAAGCAGAAACAATTAATCCCTGGATAACAGAGAATTCCTGGCTCAAGGAAACAGACATTAGTTATACTGTAAATTATAAGGATTTCTCTGTGCAGTCAAAGCTTTACGACATAGATGTGACGGGATATCAAAATCGATCAAACCAGCTTCATTTATTCGACATCAAAACAATTGATGAATCAATAGTGAAAGAAGGCATAAAATTCGACAAAAAAGATATTCTTCATAACCTTACTTTATTCTTATATCCGGATGATAGTGATAAGGATGGTCAACTGTTACGTATATTTCAGCAATATTTCATGGTAAGCAATGCAGCTCAGTTGATCCTTGATGAAGCCATAGCGAAAGGGTCCAGTTTGCATGATCTGGAGGAATATGTAGTAATTCAAATCAACGACACGCATCCGACATTGGTAATACCGGAGCTTATATACCAGTTGAGATTGCGAAATATTGATCGATCTGAGGCGATAGAGATTGTATCAAAGATATGTGCATATACAAATCATACAATTTTAGCAGAAGCTTTAGAGAAATGGCCTTTGGATTATCTTGAGCATGTGGTTCCTCATCTAATTCCGGTCATAAAGGAATTGGATGAAATCGTTCGCACGAAATATGAGGACAGAAATTGCTACATCATAGATGAGAATAATCGAGTACATATGGCTCATATTGATATACACTTCAGCTTTAGTGTAAATGGTGTTGCTGCTTTGCATACAGATATTCTAAAGAATAACGAGTTAAATACATTCTACAAGTTATATCCTAACAAATTTAATAATAAAACAAATGGCATTACATTTCGAAGATGGTTAATGCATTGCAATCGTCCGCTGACAGATTGGATCACCTCGTTGATCGGCGACGGCTTCAAAAAGGATGCCAATGAACTCAAAAAATTACTGGAATATAAAAATGATGAAGCTGCCCTTAAGGATTTGCTTGAGATTAAACTAAAAAATAAATTACAATTAAAAGATCATATATTGAAGAAGAAACAAATCGAAATTGATGAGAATTCTATATTTGATATTCAAATAAAAAGACTACATGAGTATAAAAGGCAACAGATGAATGCCTTGTACTTAATTTATAAGTACTTAGAAATCAAGAAGGGCAATTACCCCTCAACACCGATCACAGCAATCTTTGGCGCAAAGGCAGCCTCTTCGTATGTGATTGCAAAAGATATTATTCATTTGCTGTTATGTCTGGAAGAATTAATTAATAAAGATAGTGAAGTAGCGAAGTATTTAAAGGTTGTGATGATTGAGAATTACAATGTTACAGAAGCGGAAAAACTAATACCGGCTTGCGATATATCTGAGCAAATCTCATTGGCTTCCAAAGAAGCAAGCGGCACCGGTAATATGAAATTTATGTTGAATGGTGCAGTTACCTTAGGTACGATGGATGGTGCAAATATTGAAATCGCGGAACTGGTTGGGGAGAGTAATATTTACATCTTTGGTGCATCTTCGGATGAAGTGATTCAATTATATCGCAATGCTACTTATTCCTCCGAGGGTATTTATCAGAAAAGTCAGATGATTCAGACAATTGTTGATTTTATAGTCGGCAGTCAGCTTATGGAAATTGGACATAAAGAGAATTTGCAGCGGTTATATAATGAACTGAGGAATAAAGACTGGTTTATGACTTTGCTTGATCTCGAAAACTATATTCAAGTGAAAGAAAAGGCATTGAAAGATTATGAAGATCGGATTTCCTGGGCAGAGAAAACGCTGATTAATATATCAAATGCAGGATATTTTTCATCGGACAGAACAATTTCATTTTATAATAAGGATATTTGGAAGCTTAGTTAAATTAAATAAGATGTTGCTCTATAGGAAGGAAATATTTCATCATAATGAATAATAGCAGTTGTTGTTGACATTGTTTGAAGTCATAGTATATAGTAATATTGTAAAATACAAGAAAAAAGATATAATACATATTGGAAAGTAAGGAATCTAAAATGACTCTAAAAGATATAGCAAAAGAGGTTGGTGTTAGTACAGTTACCGTATCTAATGTTATTAACGGAAACCATAAAAAAGTATCCGCGGATACGATTAAAAGAATAGAGGAAGTAATTACAAAATATAATTATAAGCCCAATGCTACAGCGAGAAGCTTGGCTATGAAGAAATCGAATATCATCGGCTTTATAATCCCTAATGTTGATGATGATGAAAATTTCCTTATGAGCCCTTACAACGCTGAAATTTTTGGCGTCTTCGAAAGCTATGTTAGAAGTAAGGGTTATTATCTAATGGTACGAAGCGTTAAGAGTTGTATTGATGTCATCTCTTTGTTTGCTACTTGGAACGTCGATGGGCTGGTCTTCTTAGGGGCATTGCAAAATGAAATTTATGAGATACGTAAAAAAATGCAGTTACCTTTAGTGTTCCTGGATGCGTATTTTGATGAATTAGAAATCGCGAATGTAGGTGTAGATGATTATAAAGGAGGTTATCTTTCGGCAAAATACTTAATCGCCAGAGGTCATAAAAACATAGCATTTATCGGACCTGATTACAGACAAACAGGTGTTATAAGTGAAAGATTTAAGGGTTATAAGACTGCAATGCAAGAAAGTGATCTTGAGATTGTTCCCGAAAGAATTTATATAACCAATACATCCTATGATAATGGTATTGAAGTAGGAAAGAAAATTGCTTTCTCCTCAGAAAGCATAACAGCGATCGTATCTATGTCGGATATTCTGGCGCTTGGTTGTATGGAAGGTTTGCGATTAAGTGGTAAGATTGTTCCGGATGATGTTTCAATTATCGGTTTTGATAATCTGCCTGAATGCAGATACTCATATCCAAAACTTACGACGGTATCACAGAATATCTCTTTAAAAGCGGAAAAGATTGCAAAATATCTTTTTATGATGATAGAAAATAAAGAGGAAATTGCAATCAATGATAAAGTCGACGTAGAAATAATTGAAAGGCAATCCGTTCGATCGCTAACGATGAGATAAATAGGTTTGCCTGGATACTATACTTTATTATTTGTTACATGATGAATAACAAGTTAAAACTTAATATGATATAAATTGATGGCTCTAGACTGTGTCAGGTTTAGAGCCATATGTTTTGTTTTAATTAAGGAATTTGAAAAACCATCATTTATATGGAGGAAATCGAAATGTTAAAAATATTAGCAATAGGAAATAGTTTTTCAGAGGATTCTACAAAATATCTGTATGACCTGGCAGATAGTGGAGGTGTGGCTTTAAAAGTTGTAAATCTTTATATCGGTGGGTGTTCCTTAAAACGTCATTGGAACAATGTTTGCGAGGATACTAGAGATTATGAGTACCAATTAAATGGCGTGAATACAGGAAAATTAGTTGGGATTAAAGAGATTCTGGCTGAGGAAAGCTGGGATATTATAACGATGCAGCAATGTAGTGGGTATAGTGGATTACTTGACTCTTATTATCCATACATTATCAATCTATCAAATTATGTAAAGCAAAATGCTCCAGGTGCAAAATTACTAATCCACCAAACCTGGGCATATGAAATTGATTCGACTCATGATCATTTCAGTTATTATCATAATGATCAGGATGAAATGACTAATAGTTTAATTCATTGCTATTCTACGGTTTCAAAAGAACTATCCTTAGCTATCATACCATTCGGAGAAGTAATCAAGAAACTTAGGACAATTCCTACCTTTGATTATAAAAACGGAGGAATAAGTCTTTGCAGAGATGGTTTCCATATGCATTATGTCTATGGAAGATATGCTTTGGCAGCAATTTGGTTTGAGTATGTTCTTCGTGGAAATATACTAGAAAACAAGTTCATTCCTTCAACAAATGAGGGAACTGTAGTTGATGAGGAAGATTTGAACATCATTAAACAATGTGTTCATGATTTTTTCGTTGATTATGGTAAAAATGATTAATTCAATAGTTTTGTATGCAAATAGATCAATAGCTTAATAGAATGTTTTGGAAAAGAGACTGAAGATTAATGTACATAGAGTAAGCATCTATACTAAGCTTTTGTAAAATGCTTGTCTGGCGACTTCATTTTATTAGGGCTGCGGATAGGTGCTTTCTATTTTAAAAATACAAAAGATAAACCGATTAACCAAATAAAAATAAAGCAATAGCAATATTTACAGTTTCTATTGTAATAATAGCTAAAATTATAATTAATATGTTGACATTTATGTAAAAAGCATATATACTTACCTTAGTTAACTGCTTAACCTATTATTCTGAGTTATACATATTTGTAATAGTCGGTAAATCAGTTAATAAAATTTATTTTTTGTTTAAACGAAGATTAAGGAGGAAGATTATGAAAGTTTGGAAGAAAATTACAGTGGTTGTTTTGGCTCTTTCCATGCTTGTAGTTAGCATGGTAGGTTGTGGGGAAAAGAAGGACACAGAGAGTTCAAATAACACAAGTACACCGTCAACAACTACAGAAGTTACTTCGGCACCAGAAAAAGTTGAAGTACAGGATGTTACCTTGAAGGTATGGGCAACAGAGGAGGAACAGGAAGTTACTGCTTCCATCTGTGATGAGTTCGCAAAAGCACATCCTGAGTATAATGTGACTTTTGAATATGGTGTTATGGGTAATGATGCAGTTTGTGACGAGCTTAAGAAAGACCTTGATGTTGCTGCAGATGTATTTGTATTTCCATCCGCTGCTATTCCTGAGTTAACAGCATCCGGTATCTTATATCCGATTACTCTTGATGCAGATACCGTCAAAGAAATCAACGGTGAAGGTGCCGTAACAGCATGTTCGAAAGATGGCTATCTATATGGAGTACCGGAAACTCCTAATTCATGGTTTATGTATTACAATAAGAGCATGTTTAATGAGACAGAAGTGCAGAATCTTGATACTATGTTAGCGAAAGATTTAGGAGCTGATGTTAAGAATTTCTCTGTCAAAATCAGCGATAGCTGGTACATGTCATCCTTCTTCTATGCATTAAATGGTACCTTATATGGCGAAGATGGTTTAGATCCGTTATCATGTTCTTGGAATGATGCCAATGGTATGAAAGTTGGTAAGTACTTAATTGATTTATCTAAGAATCCAAAGTATTTAGAGAATCTTGATGGCGTTGGTGACAGCTTATTTAAAGAAGGTAAATTGGGGGCTGTTTGTTCCGGTACATGGTCTGCCGCAGATTACAAGGCAGCTTTAGGTGAGAATTACGCAGCAACAAAATTACCTACAATTACAGTAGATGGAACAGATTATCAGTTAAGCAACTTTGCAGACTTTAAGGCATTCGGTGTTAAATCCAGCACGAAATATCCTCAGGCTGCACAGCAGTTAGCAGTGTGGTTAGGTAATGAACAGTCTCAGTTAGCTCGTTATCAAGCAATTACTACAGCACCTACAGTAAAGAGCTTAGCAACGAACGAAATTGTTGCAGCAGACTTAGCTGTTACCGCTTTATTAAATCAGAGTAACTACTCTACACCTCAGCCTGCTACACCTCAGCTGAGCGAATATTGGACTCCTGCAATCGCTTTTGGTACTGGTATCATTAATGGTGATATTACTGAAGCTAATTTACAAGAGAGCTTAGATGCTATGGTAACAGGTATTACAACCCCGGCAGTTCAAGAATAGTGATGTATTAGTGATAAGTTAAGATATTAACCCAGTGGAGTGAACAAAGTTCACTCCACTATAATATTGCAGGAGGCTTTTGTATGAAAAAGACACCGCTGAAACATGTTGGCGAAAGATTTAACTGGTATAAGAGTGCATTTGCAGGCGGAAATATTTTTGTCAAGCTTTCGCCAATCTTAATGGGAGCTGCAAATATTAGATATGGTCAGTTGGTTAAGGGAATCGGATATTTATGTATGGAGATTATGTTTATTTTATTTGTTGTAACTAATGGTGCTTCAAATTTAATTAATCTGATTACATTGGGATCGAAGCAGCAAGAAATGGTTCTGAATGAGAAAACAGGAATTTTTGAGGTAATTCAAGGCGACAACTCCATGTTAATGCTATTTGGCGGAGTTGTAACAGCGGTAGTTATTGTGTTTTTTATCATTGTATGGTTATCGAGTATAAAGTCGGGTATTAATACCTATTATCTACACAAGAACAATAAACCGGTACCTGGATTTTTAGACGATGTTAAGAGTCTGTTTGATATTAATATTCAAAGATTTTTATTGTTTCTTCCTATGGTTGGTTTAATCATATTTACGGTATTGCCGCTTATCTATATGATTACGATGGCATTTACGAATTATGATGTTAATCATCAACCACCGGGTAATTTGTTTAACTGGGTTGGATTGAAGAATTTCAAGTTGTTGCTAATGTCCAAAGATGCACTTGCAAAGACATTCTGGCCGGTATTAGGGTGGACCATCATTTGGGCTGTGTTTGCCACCTTTACCAATTATATTGGTGGAATGTTGTTGGCAATCTTGATTAACAAAAAAGAGATTAAGTTTAAAAAAGTTTGGAGAACAATTTTTGTTCTTACTATATCAATACCTTCTTTCATAGGGCTTCTGGTTGTGAGAACAATGCTAAATAAATCAGGAATTATCAATAATGAATTAATCAATTTTGGATTTATTACAGAACCACTACCGTTTTTAACCAGTGCAATCTGGGCCAGAGCGACGGTTATTATTGTTAATATGTGGTTGGGGATTCCGTTTACTATGCTAATTACGACTGGTATTTTAATAAATATACCTGCAGATCTATATGAGAGTGCGAAGATTGACGGCGCTTCTCCCTTTAAGGCATTTATTAAGATTACGTTTCCATACATATTCTTTATTACAACACCTTATTTGATTTCTAATTTTATATCGAATGTTAATAATTTCAATCCTATTTTTTTCCTGACCGCCGGAGGACCGCAATCAATGGAATATTTTAAGGGCGCAGGTAAAACGGATTTATTAGTAACATGGTTATATAAATTAACAAGTGAAAGTAAGAATTACTCCTATGCATCAGCCATAGGTATTGTAATATTCATAATTTCTGCAATCTTGTCTTTGATCGTTTATCGAAAATCAGGGGCATATAATAACGAGGAGGGTTTTCAATAATGAAAAATATGAGTGGTATTAAGACAAAGTATTTACACTTTGTCCCGCTTTTTGGGATTCTTCCTATTGTTTTATTATTCTTAAAGTTTATTCATGTTGAAGAAAGCTCTGAGCAAATGACAGGCTTCCAGATCATAGTTGATGTTATACAAGCGATTCAAAAGAATGGGATTTCATTATCCTATCTTTTCATTATTGCTATTATGGTTGTACTGCCATTAATTATAATGTTGGCTACTATAGTTGCCTTTTTTAAACCTGGTAAGAAGATTTTGCACACCACGATTTTATTATATGTACTCAAGTTATTTGGCTTAATCCTGTCATTACTTACAATAAAACATTTTGTAGATGGTATGGGATATTTACAAGTTGAATTCCTAATTAAGTATTTATCATTCGGTTTTTGGACTACGTTTCTTGTTGATGTGGTTGGTCTGATTATAACCATGAAATCTGTGAAAATAAGTTCCGGCTATATTGTGCTGACCGTTATGTCAGTAATCTGGCTATTTCCGATTGTATGGATTATCTTAAATTCATTTCGTGCAGAAGGCGGCTTTTATATCGGCTATTTTATACCAAAAAAATTCACCTTAAATAATTATGTAAAAGTATGGACCGATACCTCAACCTTCCAATTCGCTAAGTGGTATCGTAATACGCTATTCGTTGCTATATCTTCCTGTATTTTAACCAGTTTTATTGTTCTATCTACTGCGTTTACCTTATCAAGGATAAGATTTAGTGGAAGAAGAGCATTGATGAACCTGATGTTAGTACTGGGCATGTTTCCCGGCTTCATGTCTATGATAGCAGTTTATTATGTAATAAAGGGCTTGGGATTAACTCAATCCTTGGCAGCGCTGGTTATCGTCTATTCTGCCGGAGCTTCGTTGGGGTATTATGTATCGAAGGGATTTTTTGATACCATACCCAGATCGTTAGATGAAGCTGCATTTATTGATGGAGCAACCAAGTGGCAGGTGTTTACCAGAATTACGATTCCGTTATCAAAATCAATTATTATATTTACAGTATTAACATCCTTTATGGGACCTTGGGCAGATTACATATTTTCCAGTATTATACTAGGGGATAATGTTGATAATTATACAGTTGCCATAGGATTGTTCAATATGCTAACCAGAGATAATATTGAAAAATGGTATACTTGTTTTGCAGCAGGTGCTATATTAATTGCTTTACCGATTTCGGCTTTATTCCTTTCGTTACAAAGATATTATGTGGAAGGTTTGTCGGGTTCTGTAAAAGGCTAAGATGTATGATGTAGTTGTTGAATGGAGATTAACATGAAGAATTGGCTTGATAGTGTATATAGTGATGGTAGCAGATATTTTGTGAGTAATCCGTGTCCGGTATTAGGGGAGACGATTACCCTCTATATAAGAATGTATGAAAGCTCGCCTTTGAAATATGTTTACTTGCGAACCGTGATTAATGGCGGGGAAAGTCTGATTTTAATGGAAATCGATCGAGCTGAGAATGGGTTGGTCTACTACAAAGGAAACCTTACCATAAACGAAAAAATGTTACACTACCAGTTTTATCTGGTGACGGAGAATGTCATATATTATTATACACAGAAAGAAATTACTACCTACATTCCAGATACCACCTATGATTTTAAGATTCTAGCCGGGTATGAGGCACCGGCATGGGTAAAAGAGTCCGTGTTTTATCAAATTTTTCCGGATCGCTTCTGTAATGGAAATGTTAACAACGATGTAATCTCAGGAGAATACGCATTTAATGGCCACGATTCAATCCAGGTAAAGGATTGGTCACAACCCGCTTTTAAATATGAAGATGGCTTTTGCATGGATTTCTATGGTGGGGATTTAGAAGGTATCGCAAGCAAAATCAGTTATCTCAAGAAATTGGGAGTGAATGCGATTTATTTAAATCCAATCTTCTATGCAGCAACAGTTCATAAATATGATTGCCTGGATTATTTTACGGTCGACCCTCATTTTGGAGGAGATGATGCGTTAGCGGCATTGGTAAAGGAGCTGCATGAGAATAATATAAGGGTGGTACTCGATATCTCAATTAACCATACCGGTACGGAACATAAATGGTTTAATAAAGAAGGTACATTTTTTGACAAGTCAGTTGGAGCTTATCACAATAAGGATTCGAAGGAAAGAAATTATTATTTTTTTGAGGGGGATACCGACAAGTATAAGGCATGGTTTGATGTAGAAACCCTGCCAACTTTAAACTATACCTCACAGGAATTGAGAGATGTCTTATACCGTAATGAGAATTCGGTTCTGAAGAAATGGCTTAAACCACCGTATAATATTGACGGCTGGAGATTTGATGTCGCTGATGTTATGGCACGTAACAATGAAATTCAATTACAGCACGAGGTTTGGCCGGAGATAAGAAATAGTATAAAAGAAGTCAATCCAAGTGCCTACATCCTGGCAGAAGATTGGGGTGATTGTGCAGAGTATCTCCAGGGAAATGAATGGGATTCAGCTATGAATTATTACGGATGTGCAAGAATTATCCGTCAATTCGCCGGTGAAACTGATTTATATCTTGATCGGAATGAGATATTGAGAGCGGTAAAATATAAGCCAACTGCAAAGGATATGTCAAATCGTATCATGGAACATTTGGCAAAGCTACCTACCGTAATTCAGCAAAATCAGTTTAATCTTTTGGATAGTCACGATGTATATCGCCTTCATAATTATGAGTTTGTGAGTTGGCAGGACTACCGAGGCTCAGTTATCATGCTATTCACATTAATCGGTGCTACATGTATCTATTATGGTGATGAAGCAGAGATTGATGGAAGAAGCGAGGATGTAGAAGGCTGTCGCTATCCTATGCCTTGGCAAAAAGATTTTGAAAAAGAAAGATTTTTTGAGCTTTATAGTAAGCTAGCTTTTCTTAAGAGAGAAAATAAAGCATTTTCAGAAGGTGGTTTCAAGATAATAAGTGACCGAGATAATGTGTTATCTTATGCAAGATTTACTCACGATCAGGTATGGATTATTGTTTGCTCAAATGATGATTGTGAGAGAATGATTGAAATACCGTTGGGTATCTTTGGAGCTAGAGAGTTTAGTAAAAGTGAAGATGCTTTCGGTATGGAGCTAGATTATGAAGTAGATACTCATAATAACTTGCATTTAAAAGTGGTACCTCATTATAGTTATATTTTTCAATTATAGATTAAAGATATCTGAGGAGGTATTTTGAATGCTTACAAAGGCAAAAAGAATTATGGGGATAACTTTGAAGAGCAAATTTTTCTCTTTTGTTGATAAGATACAGTTTAAGTTAATTTTAGCTTTTATGATACCGATTTTATGCATTATAGCTTTGGGAATCATATCGTACAATAAAGCGTATCATGTCATTGTCAGTAATTATGAGACCTCAATGATGCAGACTCTTGACATGACGGGTCAATATTATACATTTTCGTTAGGAGCAGTTGAGTCGGATTTATCTGAAATCTATCAAAGCGTACCTCTGCGAGATTATTTTAAAGGGGTTTATAGTGTATCTCCAACGGAAGAGTTGCGGATATACAATACTATTCGGGATGGAAGCATGAAAGATAAAACAAATGCAGATCCGTTAATAGAAGATATGTATATCTTAACAGATGATAAATCATTTTTGACTACAAAAGCAAAAGATGATAGGCTATACACTTACTATACACAGACGGACCAAGGGAAAGCAGTATTAACGGATGATAATACCTATCATTGGTTTGGTGCAAATTCCGATATGGATGAAACGTTAGATTGTGATAGTAATGTATATGCCTTGAGGCTTGCAAGACACCTAAAGAAAACAAACGCAATTCTGATCGCAGATATTAATCGAGATGCGATTATGAGTATCCTGAACCGATTAGACATGGGTGAGGGAAGTTATCTGGCGCTAGTGACTTGGGATGGTGTTGAGATACAGCCGGAGAAAAAGGATTCTAATGAAAAGATAGGACATAATATTTTTTATGGGCAAAATTATTTTCAAAAGGCTTTAAGTAGTGAAAAAACTACATTCTCTGAGTATGTTGAACTTAATAATGAGTCTTATCTGTTTATTTCCAATAAGATCGGAGAAACCGGATTAGTTGTATGTACCTTGATTCCTAAAGAGAATATTATTAGCCAAGTTTCCAAGATCAAGAGTATTACTCTCCTTATCGTTTTATTTGCATGTGCTATCTCAGTAGTTATTTGCTCTCTCATCGCCGGTGGTATTGGCAGTACAATTCGATATATGAAGAAACAATTGGATAGGGTTTCTAAGGGGGATTTAACGGTGGAAATCAAAAGCAAAAGACGCGATGAGTTTGCATCTCTTGCTCAGGATATTACCAATATGATATTAAGTATGAAAGAATTGATACTGAAGGTAAATGAGGTAGGAAAAGAACTTGTTCTAACCATTGATTTTTTGGCAAATACTTCGAAAACATTCGTAGGTACAACGAATAATATCCGGAGTGCAGTCGGTGAAATTGAAGCCGGAATTATACAGCTGGATGAGAATTCAGAAGATTGTCTGGGTCAGATGTTAACTTTGTCAGATAAAATCAGTCTGGTCCATGAAAACACAAACCGTATCAGTGAAATAACAAATTCTACGGGGCAGGCAATTAGTATAGGAATTCAGACAATGGATGATTTAAATACGAAAGCGAAAGATACTACTTTAATTACAAATCGTGTAATTGATACGATCAAGCTTTTGGAGACAAAAACAAAGAAAATCGGAAATATTGTCGGGGTAATGAATGAAATTTCGGGACAGACCAATTTATTATCCTTGAATGCGTCGATTGAATCTGCAAGAGTAGGAGCAGCGGGTAGAGGATTTGCAGTTATTGCAAGTGAGATAAGAAATCTATCGGATAGCTCACTCAAATCATCCAATCAAATCCAGAATATAATAAATGAAATAGTTCAAAACATTAATGAAGTTGTGGAAACAGCAAAAGAGGCGGAAGTCATTGTTCAATTGCAGAAAGTAGCAGTGAATAATACATCACAGTCCTTCAATTTAATGGATCGGCAAATAGAAGAAATGATCACTGAGACCAAAGAGATTAAGGAAAATGTCAAGAATATGGAACAAGCAAGGATGACTACAGAAGAAGCGATACAAAGTATTTCGGCTGTTTCTGAAGAAACGACAGCGTGTTCGGATACTGTAAATACAACAGTGAATGATCAGTTGAATACAGTCAGCCAAGTGGATGACACAATACATAAATTACTCAAGGACGCTGAGATTTTAGAAGAAGCAATTAATAGATTTGTGATTATGTAGCAAAACGTAACGAAATTGAAATCAAACAATTTAAATTTATGAAAAGGCGCTCGCGGAAAGATTCCGTGAGCGTTTTTTTCTTGAAAACCTTTTGTTTTCATATTTTTTAAGCTCAAGATCACATTTCAAAGGTCAAACTGCTAATTTTCAAAGGTCAAATCCACTTCCTCTCAGTTTTGCATTCGTTCAAAATCAACTATGATAATTACAGAACGAACAAGGGGGCAACGAGATGACGAAAGGCAAAAACAAAGCGAAGCTGCCGAGAGACATACGTGGGAGGGGTGGTTTTCTGCGGGATGTGGCGATGAATAAGTTCTCTTATTTAATTGCATTACCGGCGATGATTTACGTGTTCTTATTCAATTATCTGGCTTATCCTTATATGCTGATTGCTTTTCAGCGATATAGTTACCGGAATAATTCTATATTTGATATTATCTTTCATGGGAAATGGGTTGGATTTGATAATTTCAAGTTTTTCTTTTCCTCTCAAAACGCATTCCGTGTTACCTGGAATACGATCTACCTGAACCTCATGTTTATTGTGACGGGAACGGTGATGGCGGTGCTGTTGGCGATTCTACTGAATGAACTGCGCTGCAAGTGGTTTGTCAAGCTAACACAGTCAGTGATGCTGTTTCCAAGCTATATCTCCTGGATTATGGTGAGTTATATCTTAATCAGTTTATTCTCTACACAATATGGTATCGTCAATGCTGTTCTAAAAGCCTTCGGGGGGCAGCCAGTCAACTGGTATACAGATTCAACTGTGTGGCCGGGAATACTGATTATTATGAAGATCTGGAAAGGTGCCGGAATGAGTGCCATCATCTTTCTAGCTTCTATCGCAGGCATTGACTCTTCACTCTATGAAGCGGCGGCCATCGACGGTGCCGGACGACTGCAAATGATGAGACGGATTACGATACCATTACTGATGCCGACGATCGTGATCATGACCTTATTATCACTGGGTAAGATTATGTACGGTGATTTTGGTATGATTTATGCACTGGTAGGCGACAACGGAACACTTTACAAAACCACGGACATCATCGATACCTATATCTTCCGCTCCATGCGTCAGATTGGGGATATGTCACAGTCCACTGCCATCGGCTTATTCCAGTCGGGAATTGGCTTCGCTATGGTTTATGGTTCTAACTGGCTGGCAAGAAAGTTCTATCCGGACGGCGCGCTCTACTAAATATCGAAGGAGGAAGTATTATTATGAAAAAGTTTTCCTGGGGGAACTTCTTTATCGGTTTTTTTATTCTGGCATTTACATTACTCTGCCTATTACCGATGCTGCTGACCTTTATGGTATCCATTACAGATGAGACAACGATTATGCGGTATGGCTACAGCTTCCTGCCGAAGAAAATATCCTTCTATGCCTACAGTTTGATGTTTCGAGACGGCTCCTCCGTCATCCGGAGCTATGTAATATCGATCTTTGTAACGATCGTGGGTACTTTAGCCGCGGTGGGGATCACCGGTCTTGCTGCCTATACGTTGGCGAATAAGAATGTAAAATATCGAAATGTATTAGGAATGTATTTCTTTATCCCGATGGTATTTGGCTCCGGTATTGTTCCCTGGTATTTGATCTGTAATATGCTGCATCTTCGTAATAATATGTTTGCGCTGATTATCCCGGGGTTGTTATTCAGTACCTTTAATATGTTCCTGGTGCGTAATTTTATGAGTGCTTTGCCGGATTCACTAAGGGAGTCGGCAACCATCGACGGAGCTAACGATATCGTTATCGCTGTGAAGATATACTTCCCATTGACGGTTCCGGCATTGGCGACGATTGGCTTATTCTATGGTCTGGGTTATTGGAACGACTGGTGGAATGCCATCATGCTGGTGGACAGCGAAAAATTATACCCGATTCAATACCTGCTACTTCAATTAAAGTCGCAGATCGCGATGCTGAAGGATCTTCAGTATCTGAGTGGTGCCACCAGTATGGCGGTGCCGTCGGAATCCTTAAAGATGGCTACAGCAATCGTTACCATCGGTCCAATTGTCCTGTTATATCCGTTTTTACAGAAGTATTATGTGAAAGGTCTGGTAGTTGGCTCTGTAAAGGGTTAAAATACATATAACAAAAAGGAGAGAATTTTATGAAGAAAATCATGGCTTTATTACTTACCGTAGTAATGTCGGTATCGCTGCTGGCAGGATGTAAGCAGGCAGCTAATTCAGAGACATCGGAGGGTGCTAAGACAGACACAGCAGCCCAGACATCAGAACCCGCGACTTCCGGAGATAGCACAGCTCCTTCTGCAACAGAGACGGTCAAGCTGCTCTATGTCATTCCGGGTGATGCTCCTGCAGATCTTGAGCGAGGCTTGAAGGCAGTCAATGATAAGCTCGCAACAGATGGCGTCGGAGTTGAACTGGAGCTTAAATATTTCGCTTGGGATGTATGGGATCAGAAGCTCAACATCATGCTTTCCACCGGTGAAGAATTCGATATGTTCCATGTTATGAATGACCGTGTCTCGCTGGCAAACTACGCTTCCAGAGGTGCACTGGCAGATCTGACTCCTTTCATGGAGCAATACGGCACGGCAATTAAGGCAGCTAATCCGGAGCTGGCGATGAAGTCCGGTCAGGTTGGTGGTAAGCAATACGGTATCCCGGCTTATTGGGTGGAAAGTGCATTGAATCATCAGGCAACGATCCGTACGGATATCCTAAAGAAATACAACCTCCCTATGCCCACTACCTTTGAAGAATTAACCAGTGCTTATGAGACTGTAATGAAGAACTGGGATGGCGCTCAGAAGCCTTATTTCCCTATGGTTGGTACAGAGCAGGTAGGCGGATATTTCTTTAACAGTGATAATAACTATGTTCTCTATGATAAGATGTTTTATGTAGGTCAGGACGGCACGGTTAAGAATTATTTTGAGACAGATGCTTTTAAAGAGAGTTGTAAGAATGCCCGTCTGTGGTATGAAAAAGGTCTGATCAATCCGGACGTATTAACGACAGCACATGAGCAAATGGATAATCAGTTGAATAGTGGTGACTGGTTCATTCATGCAGGGACCATCGGTGATATTTCCAATGTAAAGAAGAATTATCCGGATATTACGGTGGATGATTTTGCATGGCTTGACTTTGATACAACAACACCGGAGATCCGTCCCTATGGAACCCGTAATATGCAGGCAGTTCCCCTTTCCAGTAAACACCCGGAGGCTGCTGTAAAATTCATCAACTGGTTATACACCAGCCAGGATAACTTCGATCTCTTCTTATATGGAACCGAGGGAACGGATTATAAGAAGTTAGATGGTAAGAATTATGAAGCAATTCTTGATGCTACCACCGGTCAGGTGCCATTTTCCTTCGCAACCTGGATGATTGGAAATGTTAATTTTGAATACACCAGTACGAATGCTCCGAAGGTAACCAACGAGCATCTGTATAGTCTTGACAGTACAGCGGTGGAAGGCTATGCCTCTCAATTTACCTTCGACGGTACCAATGTACAGACACAGCTGGCCGATGTAAATACTCAGATCGCTGCTGTGATAGCACCAATGGCAGCAGGTGTCGTAGATTATGACTCTAACATTGAGGAAGCACTGGATCTATTAAGAAAAGCAGGTATCGATGAGCTTGTAACAGAGTTTAAGAATCAGCTTGAAGCTAGCAGATAATAGGTAATATACTCACTTCATTATGGCATTATTACAGAAAAATCTTTGGAGGAATTCCTCCAAAGATTTTCTGTCTTGCTATCGATGGGGGCCGATGCTATAGTATAAGTTGCGAATTAGATTATGACACAGATGTTGTGGCTGCCCAGAGTGAAACAGCAGGATAAGAAGCGGAACAACAGATAGAAACAATAATATAAGCACAGAGTAAGGAGACAAAAGAATGTCAATCAAGGATAAGAAGATTCAATTTGAATTAGAAAAAGAGCAAAAGGTTTATGAAAGTAATATCCTGACCTTCCACGGAGTGGAGGGGTTTGATGTATATAATTGTTCTATCCCGTTTTGCTGGGAAGGGAAGGAATATATCTACGGAAGAGTTGAAAAGAGGGAAGAATGGGCCAGGTCCTGGGTTAGATTATTTGAAAAGACCGGTAAGGACGATTATACTCTGGTGACAGACCATATGATCTATCAACTGGAGGACCCGTATATCAGTATTATTCACGGCGAGATGGTGCTGGGAGGTACCCATGTGCGCAAACGCAGTGCTAAGATCGATACCTACTATGGCTATTTCTACCGAGGGACAGACTTAAATGACCTGACCTATTTTACCACCGGTCCGGATTACATGAAGGATATCCGCCTGATCGAATTGGCCAATGGCAAAATTGGTGTGTTCTCAAGACCCAGAAATGAGGAGATTAAGAAAAAGTACGGAACCGGAGCCATGATTGGCTTCGCTGTAATTGATACACTGGATGAACTGACCGATGAGGTGATTCTGTCTGCAAGACCTATCGAAGGAATCTTTGACAAGGACGAATGGGGCGGATGCAACCAGGCCTATTTGCTGGCGGATGGCACCATCGGTATCATCGGACATCAGTGTTATACCCAACCGGTAGAAGTCGGAGAGCCACTTGCAGTTTATATGAATATCTCTCTTGAGTTTGATCCCGTTACCTTCAAGGTGAAGAACCGGAAGATCATTGGCTCCCGCTCTTGTTATCCGGAGGGACCGGCAAAGGTGCCGAATCTGATTGACTGTACCTTTACCTCAGGTATTGTCCTGAGAGAAGATGGCAGGGTAGATCTGTACGGCGGTATCGGAGATACGATGGAAGGTCGAATAGTGATTGATTATCCCTTCGGTACACCCTTAGCAGAATAAAGTTTGCTTTGTGCTGATAAGCACAGATTGGAGCCAAGGTTGAGAAAGTTTCTAAAGAGATTACTGTCTTATTCTATATATCGCAAGACTTTACTTGCTTATTCGATCAGTATCCTGGTTCTTACTACCGTGATTCTGATCAGCTTGTATGGTGTGTTTATTGTAAGCATTAAACAGAATCAGATTGATTCAACACAGCAGCTTCTGTCACAGCTGGTAAGTGAAGTGGATAATATCAAAGCAGATGTTGATAATGTCATGTCGGTGATTACAAGTGATAGTACAACCTTGAAATTTGTTCAGGATAGTAAAGAAAATAAGATGAATAATTATTATCTGTTCCTTCAGCTTCAGGAGATAAAAAGCGCCTATTCCTATATTGAGAATATCACAGTCATTAATTTTAACAACGGGAAATGTATTGAAGCGATCGGTAATAATGGCAGTGGAGCGGACAATATCAGCTTTGCTTCTTCTATGCTGGAGGAACAGAGATTTATTGGGGTCAGAGTAATCAGGCAATCACAAAAGGCGATTAATGTAGTAAGCTTTCTGCAGTACCTGCCATATTATAATGCAGTAGTGATTGAGGACGTGAAGGCTGACTTGTTCCAATACAGCATTAACGAGAATCATCGTGAGGGCAGAAAAGTCTTTGTAATTGATACAAATGGCAATGCGGTTACAGAGAATACTCTGCAAGTAATTGGAGAGGAACCGCTGTCACGCTATTTCTATTCCATTATTAAAAAGCATGAAGACGCAGGGATGAGCTTTATTTATGACGATAAGGACGCAAGGCAGCTAGTATTTTTCTCAAAAACAGATGAGCTTGGCTGGTGGTTTATTGACCTTCAGGATTATTCTTACTTCAATAGCCGGTTCCGGAGCATCAGTTCTGTTTTTATCGGGATCGCATTGGCCTTGGTACTTCTATGCTCTCTGCTTTCTGTGATCTTTAATAAAAAGATACGCAAACCTTTGGTAAAACTGGTAGAACAAAGCCGTAACCTGCTAGGCTATGAGGATAACCCCCCGACAGATGAGCTTAAGTATCTGGATACCGCTTTGGCGAGAGGAAAGCATGAGATGTATCTGCGTGAGAAATATATCAGAACACTTTATCTGCATAATCTGATGATTGGGGAGCAGATGCCACTGTTCGTTCCGCAGAAGGATTTAAGTTCCATGGAGAAGTATTATAGTGCTAACTTTTTCTGCATTATGTTACTTCGGATTCAACATCTTGATCAGCTGGACGAAGTGACGAGAGAGGAAGAATATAAGCTGTACCGTTATGCCATCGGCAATTTGTCCGATGAGATCTTCGGAAGCGGTTTTCGTTGTAAGTCAGTAGATATGGGAGAGAATCTGGTAGGAGTTTTATTTTTCCTGGAGGAGATGGCTATGGCAGAGGAGTATGTGCTGTTCTTCAAGCAGTTGAAAGATTTTGCCGAGAGAACGTTTCATATTACCATAAGCGGAAGTCTTGGTCAGATTGTCAGCCAGCAGAAGGATATTAATATATCTTATCAGAAGGCGAGACAGTATCTGGAGATGAACCAATTGATTAGCCGTGAGGAGCTCATTGATTCCAATAACCAGATTAGTATCAATTATCAAGAAAAGAACAAGAAACTGGTAGACTCTATCATTGAATATACGGAATATAATTTTAATAATCCGGATTTGTCACTTAAGAACATCTCACAGATCTTCGGACTATCTACAACCTATCTGGGGAAGATCTTCAAGTCCATCCAGGGAGAAGCGTATTCCACCTATGTTACCAATTATCGGCTGGAGAGATCGAAGGTAGTATTGCTCCAGACGGCCAAGACAGTGAATGAAATCGCAGCAGAGATCGGTTTTACGAATTCTACGTATTTTGCGACACTTTTTAAGAATACTTACGGAATGACTCCGACCGCATTTCGCAGTAGGAATAATTGATAGATGCAGTGGGTAGGAAGCTTAAATAATAGTTTTCAAGCAAGGGTATATAATCGAATTTCAATTGACAAATGAAGATCATATACTATATTATGAAAATATCAAGACAAATCAACAAGAGGGTTGTATGCATCTGCATATAACCCTCTTGTTATTCATTACAATAGAAAGTTTGCGAAGCGTGCTTTCTATCATTTCATAGAGAAGAACGGTAGTAAGGAAAGGATGCGATTTTGATGTCGGTTGTTGAAGAATTTTTAAATCAATATGCAAAACAGATTGATTTTTATAGAGAAGCAGGAAGAAACTGTGCTCATTTATGTGAAACCAATATGGAGCAGATGGGTATCAGGACAATCGTAACCAGCAGGGCAA
>JAGFXQ010000401.1 GCA_017861355.1 Bacillota bacterium | reverse complement strand
CCAATTACCAAGAGAATAGTCAATACCGGTGTTATAAAGGTAACCAAAGAGGAAGAAATGCTTCCAATGTGGAGTATTTTCTTGAGGAAAGGTATTTCAGGGTACGCACGAGGAAGTGCGGTAAATAAATAGGTTGCCAGATTCTGTATCAGATAAGATACAGCAATCGCGGAAATCATGATAGACATACGGGGAGCGGTACGAAGCGGTTTATAAGCAACACGCTCGATCACTACGGCGAGAACCACGGTAAGGAGACATACCAGAGGAATTGCAATCTGCCAGGGGAAGGTCACCATGGAAAATATCATGAAATAACCGGCCATCATAAAGATATCGCCATGGGCGAAGTTAATCAGACGTAGAATTCCATATACCATGGTATAACCGATGGCAATCAAAGCATACGCTCCACCAAGGGATATTCCTGTTAATACATGTTGGAAAAAAGTCGATACTGTCATGAGATGTCCTCCAGAAACTTCTAATTAGAAAAGGGCTGCCTGCAGTAACGTGGCAGCCCCAATGCTCCAATACATTATTTTGCAACTGTAACTGTCTTTAAGAATTTGAAAGCTCCGTTCTCAACGGTCTTGATGAATGCCATATCCTTCTTAGCATCTCCATTTTCATCAAAGGAGAGGGATCCGGTTACACCATCAATCTGAACATTTACTAATGCATCACGAATAGCTGTTGTATCAGTAGAGCCTGCTTTCTTAATTGCTTCCAGAGCTACCAAATATGCATCATATCCTAATGCGGATACCGCAGGGATAATCTCGGATTGGTTGTTCTCTTTTAAGTAAGGTTTAAAACCATTAATGAAGGATTCTGCTTCTTTGTTTGCAGGATCTGCATCATCGAAGAAAGTGGAGAGAACGATACCTTCTGCATATTCTCCGGCATTCTCAATGATGGTTGAGTTCTCCCATGTGTCACCAGCCATAATCGGGCAGGTAATACCAAGCTCACGAGCCTGCTTAATGATCAATGGAGCGGTAGCGATGGAAGAGGGAGCAAAGAGAACATCCGGGTTAGCTGCCTTAACATTGGTTAAGATCGCCTTGAAGTCAGTCTGATTTGTCTGGAACTGTTCTTCGCTTACGATTGCACTGTCACCAGCCAATTGCTTGAAAGCGGTAACGAAATAGCTTCCAAGACCGGAAGAATAATCATCGCCCAGCTGAGTAATAACAGCAGCGGTCTTAGCACCTTCCTGGCTTGCATAGTTCGCCATTACAGTACCCTGGAAAGGATCCAGGAAGCATACACGGAAATAATAATCGTTACCGAGAGTAACCTGGGGATTCGTACAGGAAGCACCGATGGCAGGGATCTTAGCTTCTTTGAAGAATTCACCGGCAGCGATGGAAACACCGGAACCATAAGAACCTAATACAACTTTAACTCCGGAGCTGATCAAGCTTTGTGCAGCACTGACCGCTTCCGTTTTATCACTCTTATTGTCAACTTCAACTAATTGGATGTCATATGTAACACCATCAATATCCACGGTAGGATACATTTTGTTCGCGTAGCGCATACCAAGAACTTCCTGGAAGCCACCTCCGCCATTCTCACCGGTAACCGGTTCAAACACACCAATTTTTATTACTTTACCCCCATCACCTGACTTTGTGCCACATGCACTGAACAAACTAACTACTAAACAGAGGCTTAATGCTAATACTAATACCTTACGTTTCATATTCCTATCTCCTCTCTTCGTCTCCATGTCAAAGACATATGTCTTTATATACGTTGACAGTATATCACTTACAAACAGACAAAGCAAGAGGTATCTTAGTGGATATAAAAGCATTTTATTCTTAAAAATATTAGAAATAATTATTACATAAAATAAAGAGTGCCAGAACGGAAGGAATGTGATACAATCTACATTATGCATTGAACAACAAAGCAAAATAGGGCTTCCTTATATATAAGGAAAGCTGTTTTTCATGTCATCATAGATAAAGAAAGAGATAAGGAGTCAAAATGCAATTTAACGAATTAAATATTATGCCATCGATATTGAAGGCATTAGAAGCTCAAAATTATGAAACACCGACACCGATTCAAGAGAAAGCAATACCCGTTGTACTCTCTGGTACCGATCTACTTGGCTGTGCACAAACCGGAACCGGTAAGACAGCAGCCTTTGCGATACCTACACTGCAGCTGTTAAGTATGGATAAGGATCCTTCTGCACATAAGAATATCAGATCCTTAATTATTACCCCTACCAGAGAGCTCGCACTTCAGATTTATGAAAGCTTTTGTACCTATGGAAAGTTTACAAGATTAAAATATTGTGTAGTCTTCGGTGGTGTTTCACAAAAGCCACAGGAGGAAGTGTTACAGCGAGGAGTAGATATTCTGATTGCGACCCCCGGAAGATTGAATGATCTGATGAGCCAGAGACTGATTGATTTATCACATCTGAAAATACTAATTCTGGATGAAGCAGACCGTATGCTGGATATGGGCTTCATTAATGATGTCAAGAAAATCATTGCAAAAACACCGGCAAAGAAGCAGACCTTGTTCTTCTCTGCTACGATGCCTCCGGATATTGCGGAATTGGCGAATACGATCCTCGTGAAACCAACCAGAATCGATATTGCACCGGTATCCTCCACGGTAGATACAATCGAGCAAACATTATATTATGTAGATAAAGAGAATAAGAAGGACTTGCTGGTCCATTTACTTAAGGACAGTTCCATCGTGTCCGCACTCGTATTTACCCGTACAAAACATGGTGCAGATCGAATCGTGAAGCAATTAGCAAAGGATAACATTACAGCGCAGGCGATCCATGGAGACAAATCTCAGGGAGCTCGTCAGACAGCCTTGAATAATTTTAAGAAGAAGACACTCCGCGTCTTGATCGCAACCGATATCGCAGCAAGAGGAATTGATATTGATGAGTTATCGCATGTAATTAATTATGATCT
>JAGFXQ010000400.1 GCA_017861355.1 Bacillota bacterium | reverse complement strand
CCAATCCGATCTGAGGAAACAGATTGGTTCATAACGACAGAAAAACTCAGACAGAGTGCAAATGATTGGATTAGAAATCAAAGGCTGTCCGATGGAATGATTGATTTTGACTTGGCAACCAGAAGAGAATCTGATCCGGAATACATGCTGGAGGATTGTCATCTAGGCGATGGATTACATCCCAATACAAGCGGTGGAAAAAGAATGGCAGATGCTGTTCCTATAGAGTGGTTTCTATAAGGAGGAAGATGAATATGAATGGAGATATGAAATCCATAACAATAAGTACGAAGGAGAACGGAAGAAAGGAATTTAAGCTACAGGGGCCTTGGATTCCGACTGACATAGCTTCCTATGATAATATTCCGACCGGTGATATGCCCGGAGATAAAGTCAAGATAAGTGAAGAGCATATCCGAAAGGCACAACTGATTGTTCCTGAGTTGTTGAAGCAGCTGATTCCGCACCTGAATGAACATCCCAACCAGAAAGCTGTTATCGCTGTTTGCGGTGGTTCGGGTGTCGGTAAATCAGAGATTGCTTCCTTGCTTTCTTATTATCTCAACCAAATGGAGCTCGGAAGCTATACTTTATCGGGGGATAACTATCCTCATCGAGTTCCCAGCTACAATGATGCCGAACGCATGCGTATATTTCGGACGAGCGGCATTAAGGGACTGATCATTCACGGTCTATATAGTGAAGAGACAAAGAGAGTTCTGCTAGAACTGCAGAATAGTGACAATGATTATAATCCGGAGTATACCAAGGCATATTCCTGGCTCGCCATCTATCAGAGTACCGGACGGGATGGGCTAAAGAATTATCTGGGAACGGCAAATGAAATTGATTTTCATGAATTGTCCGATATTATATCCAGATTTAAGAATGGTTCCGACCACATTCATCTAAAACGCATGGGAAGAGCGGTAACGGAATTATGGTACGAAGCAGTCGATTTTAGCAACACCAATATTCTGATTATCGAATGGACTCATGGTAATAGCTATCATTTACAGGGTGTTGATCTGCCGATACTACTGAACAGTACTCCGAAGGAGACATTGGAGCACCGCAGAGCCCGTAACCGGGATGGAGGAACTGATAGTCCGTTTACCACCATGGTTCTGGGTATCGAGCAGGAGCTGCTTATCTCACAGGCAATAAGAGCGAAGTTGATTATATCAAAAAATGGTGAACTGTTAACTTATCAGGATTATACCAAGATTATGTCACAAGAATCATAAGGGGGTAGAAGTGATGCAACAGACTGAACGAACAATCATAAATGCAGGACCGATGCTGAATGCATATCCCGACAGTATGGGTGGTACATTGAAGGACATTATCGACTTATTACAGACACCGGATTTTGAAAAGGTATTTCAGGCTCTCTATGTTCTTCCCAGTATCTTTAACACGGATCTTGACCGAGGCTTTTCTGTCATTGATTACGAACTGAATGACCTGTATGCCACAAGGGATGATCTGGACTCTATTCAGAAGATGAATATGGTACTGAAGCTGGACTTCATCTTAAATCATGCCTCTGTTTTATCGAAACAATTCCAGGACATCCTGCTTCACGGTGAGAAATCAATCTATAAGGATTTCTTTATCAATTGGAATAAATTCTGGCAAGGTTATGGCAGTATGACAGAGGAAGGTTATATTCAACCGGATGAGGAATGGATCAAGAATATGTTTTTCCGAAAGCCGGGGCTTCCGATTCTGAATGTACGTATGCCGGATGGTAAAGAGGTTCCGTATTGGAACACCTTCTATCAGGAGGTGAAGTATAGCAAGATCGGCGTTCAACAGCTAATGAGAACGATGAATATTCAGTACGGAATGGCAGAAAGACTGGCAGGAAGGGTAAATGCTTCCTTACAGGAGGGTAAATTGCCAAAGGAGCTCGATTTCTCCGGAATGGAACATTATCGTAATCAAGTCATCGAACTGTTGGAAGAGAGCAGAGAATATTTAGGGCAGATGGATTTGAATATTAAATCTCCCTTGGTTTGGGAGTTTTACGAGGATACATTGAAGAAGTTAAAAGGTTACGGAGCGGAGATAGTCCGATTGGATGCCTTCGCTTATGCACCAAAGGAACCCGGGGAGAAAAACTTTCTGAATGACCCCGGAACCTGGGATTTGTTGAAACGTATCAAGGGATTGGCGGACCAATATGAATTAACCCTACTGCCGGAGATTCATTCAAAATATGAAGAGAAAATTCATGAAAAGCTTGCCCAGGAAGGCTATATGACCTATGACTTCTTCCTCCCGGGTCTGATCATCGATGCATTAGATCGACATAACAGTCAGTATTTACTTCAATGGGCAAACGAACTGCAGGACAAGAAAATCCATGTTGTTAATATGCTCGGATGTCATGACGGTATTCCACTGTTAGATCTGAAAGGCTTGATTCCGGATGAGACGATTGAGGATTTGATTCATACGGTAGTAGCCAGAGGCGGCTATGTGAAGGATCTGCATGGTAAGAAAAATGTATACTATCAAGTGAATGCTACTTACTACAGTGCACTTGGTGAAGATGACAAAAAACTACTTCTGGCAAGGGCGATACAAATGTTTATGCCTGGTAAACCCCAAGTATGGTACCTTGATTTATTCGCAGGAAAGAATGATTATGAGGCGGTGAAGAGAGCCGGTGCAGCAGGTCATAAGGAAATCAACCGGACAAACCTGAGTCCGGAGACAATAGAAGAAGACTTAAAGCAGGAGATCGTGCAACAGCAGCTCTCCCTTCTGAGATTTCGAAATCAATGCCCGGCGTTTGGCTTTGATGCTAAGCTGATGGTATTCGATACCGATCCTCATAAGATAAGGCTGCAGTGGGAGAACCAAGGCTTTCAGGCAACACTGGAAGCAGATCTTACGACCTATCAGTTTCGCATCTTAACCACCGATCCAAATCTTCCGGAATCCCAGAGTGCTTTTC
>JAGFXQ010000141.1 GCA_017861355.1 Bacillota bacterium | reverse complement strand
CGCCTGCTCTGTATAAGCCCCCCGTTCCCCGTAAAAGGCTACCTTCGTATCCTGATTCTTTGGAAAGTGGTCAACCGCACGAAATCCAAGACTATCATTGTTCTCGAGTAAGGTATATTGCAGTCTTCGGCTCTTCTCGAGTAAGGTATATTGCAATCTTCGGCTCATGGACATGATCTGCTTGAAAAGATCAGAAATTGCTTTTTGATTGAATTCGTTTTGGGTTAGCTGTCTCAGGGCTGCTAGTTTCTCTTCTTCACGCGTTGCATCAAAAATCGGCTTACCAACACTTTTTTTATAATCAGCGATATCCATCGCCAGTTCCATTCTCCGCTCAAACAACTCTACTATCTGGCGGTCAATTTCATCGATCTTATTTCTGCTATCCAATAAATCAACCATCACGAACCTCCGACTTTTCATTATTTTCCCAACCTTTTGACTCATTATACTATCTGAAGATCGCATATGCAACACAGAACTTATCGAATATCCAACCGTCCGTTCTCTTTGCATATTCGTGGCTTGCAATCGTTTTTATGAAGTTATATAATAAGTGTAGTAATATAAGTAGTGAAACGAACATAAAATATCCGGAATATACGAGCGAAAATCTAACCTGTGGAGGTACTTATGTTAAAAACAATCGTGCGTGTGCTAATTTTTCTAGGTATAGTTACCGTATTGGGGGTCGGAAGTCTGCTGATCTATAATTCTGGGCGAACTTATTTTAACGAGGATAATGAGGTTGGTAATACCAGTGGAAATATTTATAACGGCGGACTCTTCTGCGAGCAAAATAATAAGATTTACTTTAGTAATGATGCTGCTGACGGAAGTCTCTATGTGATGGATTCTGATTTATCCAATATTAAGATGGTTTATGGTGATAAGGCAGTATTCATTAATGCGGATGATAATTATCTGTATTATGTCCGCGCTAACAATACCAGAGAAAATCAGACCGGTAATATCTTCATGTTTTTTAATACCGGTGTATATCGGTTGAATCATAACGGCAAGGGCTTAAAAGCATTTACCGGTAATCCCGGTTCCTATCTTCTATTATATGGTAATAATATTTACTTTCAACGTTATGATGTTGAAGTCGGATTATTCCTCTACCGGTATCAAATCGATGGCAAAATGGAACGGCTTCTTCTGCAGGATGCTGTAATCCCCACAACGGTTATGGACAATGCCTTGATTTATAACGGCTTCACCAAGGATCATAATATTAATGCCTTGGATCTGTCCAGTTACACCTTCCATCCCAAGTTCGAAGGAAATTATTATTATCCCATCTTTAATGGAGACTATATCTATTACCTTAATCTGGATGATAATTATAAGATTTACCGAATGAACTGCGATGGTTCTAATCCAACACTGATCGTCAATGAACGCTGTTCCACCTATAATATTACTGACGATGGCAAGTTCTTATTCTACCAGGTAGATGGCGGCAAACATAATAGGATCTGTCGAATGAACCTCGAGACACTCGTAAATGAGACGCTTCTGGAGGGCGATTACAAACAGATCCATATCACAAGTAATTATGTTTTCTTTAAAGATTTTGATAATACAAACACCTACATTATGGATCCAAATGGTATCGCTGATGTCAGCACCTTCAATCCTCCGAACCTTAATCCTGCACAGTAGTGACTAGTGATTTCACTTCACCCAAGAAGGATAAGGAACCAAAGGCGATGATTACATCCTCAGCCGAAGCTTTCTCATAAGCAAGTTGTACTGCCTGCTCTGCCGTCTTCGCATCGATGACTGCAGGGCAGTATTTTTGTGCTTCCAGCGCTAACTGTGACGATGGTAAAGCCCGACTGTTATTCGGTGTTATAGTAAGTATTATACTGGCTTTCGGTGCGGTCAGCTCTAACACTTTATGATAATCCTTATCTGCAAAGATACCCATGATATAGATCAATCGCTGTGTCTGGAAGTATTCATCAAGGGCTCTTGATAACTTAGCAGCCGCATCCTCATTATGCGCTCCATCTATGATAAAATACGGCTTTGTTCCAATCACTTCAAATCTACCACTCCAATAGGCCTCTTCCAATCCATTCTGCACTGACGCTGTACTGATGCGGTAGCCTTCTTTCCTTAACACAGCCGCAACCTGAATCGCCATTATCGCATTGGTAATCTGATGCTCTCCAAGTAATTTGATCTTATATTTCTCTCCCTGATAGAGGAATGCCGTACCTTCCACCGAGTTGCCACAGATCTCAGCCTTCTCAACATCTATTGAATAAAGGGACGCTTCCTGCTCGTTGCAGCATGTCTCGACTACAGTAAGAACCTCCGGAGCATTATTACAGGTGACCACCGGCACACCATGCTTAATTATTCCCGCTTTCTCTTTTGCAATAGAACCCAAGGTATCACCCAGATATTGCATGTGGTCCATACTAATTGAGGTAATGACACAACAGGCTGGCTTCTTCATTACATTGGTCGCGTCCAATCTTCCGCCAAGCCCTACCTCGACTACTGCAAAATCCACCTCTTGCCATGCAAAGTATAAGAAAGCCATCGCTGTCTCCAGCTCAAAGGAAGTCGGATGAGATAAACCATCCCTTACCATAGCTTCACAAGTTGTCTTTATCACTTCCATGGTATCGCTGACACCCTGCTCGGTGATATATTCATTCTGCTTCTGTGTAATTTGGATTCGTTCACGATAGGTAAATACAGCAGGAGAGATGTACCTTCCCACCTTATAACCTTCACTTGCCAGAATAGAGGTAATAAATGCAGTCGTGGAACCTTTCCCGTTGGTACCGGCAACATGGATCACCTTCACCTTATCTTGTGGATTATCCAGCCGTAATAACAGCTCGGTAATTGCTTCCAGGGAAAGCTCATTTCCGTATTGATTCGCCTGATCGATATATTCTCTTGCTTCTTTGTAAGTCATAGGCTTCCCTTCTATTTCTCATTCACTACCTGAAAGATGAAGAACTTCAGATAGTAGGATTCATCAGCTGCCCATAGAATCGGATGATCCGGTGCCTGAGTACGATATTCTACTTGACGGATACGCTTCTTTACATTCTTCGCAGCCTGTCCGATGGTTTCTGCAAAAAGGTCCGGCGTCATAAAATGGGAACAGGAGCAGGTAGCGAGATAACCACCATCCTTAATCAGCTTCATCGCGCGAAGATTAATCTCACGATAACCCTTGATCGCATTCTTCACCGAATTCTTTGATTTTGTAAAGGCAGGCGGATCCAGAATTACAACATCAAACTGCTCGCCCTTCTTCTCATATTCCGGCAGGAGGTCAAAAACATCTGCTGTAATGAACTTTACCCGGTCCGATAATCCATTAAGCGCCGCATTCTCTGTTGCCTGTTGTACTCCAAGCTCGGAAGCATCCACTCCGATTACTTCTCTTGCTCCGCCAAGGCCTGCGTTCAGGGCAAATGATCCGGTATGCGTAAAGCAATCCAGTACTCTTGCTCCTTTGCAAAGTCCTGCAATTGCAGCCCGGTTGTACTTCTGATCCAGGAAGAAGCCTGTTTTCTGACCTTCGGCTACATCCACCAGATATTTCACACCATTCTCAACAATCTGTACTTTTGTGTCAAAGGGCTCACCGATAAAGCCTTTGATTCGTTCCATCCCCTCATTCAGTCTTACTTTAGCATCGCTTCGCTCATAGATACCACGGATTGTGATTCCATCCTGCTTCAGTAACTCCTGTAAGATCTCTAATAGCTCCAGCTTCATCCGGTCTATCCCCAGTGCCAGAGATTGTACTACTAATACATCTGAGAATTTGTCGATAACAATACCAGGCAGGAAATCCGCTTCACCGAAGATAATTCGGCAGCTATCCGTATCCACCGTTGTTTTGCGATATTCCCAAGCTGTCTTTACTCTCATTGTAAGGAATTCATGATCAATCTCCTGACCCTTCGTTCGGGACATGATACGAACCGTTATCTTAGAATTGGTATTAATATATCCACAACCAAGGTAAAAATCATCAAAGTCATGCACAACTACCAGGTCCCCATTACTGTATTCACCCGTAATCTGATCAATCTCATTATCGTAGATCCAGAGACCACCATTTTTTAATGTTCTTCCTTCTCCTTTTCTTATCTTTACAATTGCTTTTTCCTGCTTCATTATTACCTCCATTGATCAACATGATCACTATGATTAACATTTGACAGGCTGTCGTAAAATACATTATGTATCCATGTAATTTACGGCAGCCCAAGTATTATTTTCTATCTCATTATTTACTATTTCTGATTGAATACAAATATTTTACTGAACAGGTAATTCAATATGATTACAATCACCGCGATCGCAGCCTTCACCAGAAGTCGATAGAAGCCTAACACATCAATAAACACAAACATACCAATCTGTTCTACCACTAAGGTGATCAGTCTTGCTCCAAAGAACTTGGATAGTTTGGTTGCTTCCTCTGTTACTGTCTCACTTTTGGATAAAAACACCTGTTTCTTATTGACGATATACGCGAAGGTTACCGCGATAACCCAAGCAATAGCATTTGCTGTAAGGTTCGGGATTCCAAGTCGATATAATCCTTCATAGCTGATAAAATTAACAATGGTGGTCAAAACTCCTGCAATAATATAAGCAATTGTCTCGCGATTGACCACCTTTTTGATTAGTCGGGTCATCAAGGTCTCCAATTTGTTCCTTTCTATTTCACAGTTCGAATAGCTTTTCCTAAGATTATATCATGAATAAAAATCGTATTCATGATCATCAGCTCCGATCGCATCCGATCAAGCAGGCTTGTCGTGCGAGTGCTGTTCTCGCACTGCTCACCTACGCTTTATTGTATCATTATGTGTCGAATATATCCAGTGTGAATACGCCTGTTTCGTAACTTAAATAACTATTCAGGCCAGCTTGCTTTCTAAGGACGTAATCCGGAGCTTTGTTACAGATTATCATCCTTTACAAAGTAGAATAATCGTTTTTCCATCGCAGGGACATCAAAGGAGAAGGACAAAGCTTGTTCCTTAGTAATCCTACCGAACAGATATAATTCATAGATCGCATCGTCCATCGTTTTCATTCCTGTCTTCTTACTCGATTGCAGGTAAGACTCAATCTGATTGATCTTACCTTCTCGGATCAGACTGCGGATGGCAGGGTTCGATAGTAAGACTTCAAATGCAGCTACGCGACCACTTCCATCGGATGCCGGAATTAGCTGCTGAGATATCACACCCTCTAGAATAGAAGCAAGCTGTACTCTGACCTGCTGTTGATTCTGAACAGGAAATACATCAAGAATACGATTCACGGTGTTCACTGCTCCCAAGGTATGAAGGGAAGAGAATACCAGATGTCCCATCTCTGCCGCTGATATGGCAATCTGCATTGTCTCGTAATCCCTCATCTCACCAATCAGAATAACATCCGGATCCTCCCTTAGAATAACTCGAAGAGAATTTGCATAGGACATCGAGTCGGTACCGATTTCTCTCTGATTAACGATGGATTTATTATGACGGTGGAGGTATTCAATTGGGTCCTCCAATGTAATAATGTGTCTATTATAGTTTGTATTTATCACATTAATCAGGGAAGCGAGCGTGGTAGACCTACCACTGCCTGCCGGTCCTGATACCAGCACTAAGCCTCTCTTCTTCTTGGTCAATTCTACAACCGACTCCGGTATGCCAAGTTCCTGTGGAGTAGGGATCTCAGTGTAAATAATACGAATAACCATGGCATAGGAACCACGCTGTTTGAACACATTTACGCGGAATCTTCCGACATTTTTAATCGCATAAGAAAAATCAACTTCTCCATTGATATTTAAAGTGTCCACCAATCTCTGAGGTACAACTGCCATAACCAGCGATTCCATAACAGGCGGCATCATCACCTCATATTCCATATTAACCAGTTCACCATTTATTCTACATTTTGGTGGCACCCCTACTGTCAGGTGCAAATCAGATGCTCTCCTCTTCTGTGCATCCAATAATAGATCATTCATCAGTTGTTTCATACTAATCCCCTTATTACTATTATTATCTTAGATAAATATCACTTTCTATTCAGCAGTATAAGAACATATCTTCTATATAATTGGTTGTATTGGAATTTTAACACATTTTGCAGTAATATACAATTGATGAATCTTCGAATTGTATTTTTTTCAATTATCGTGTAAAATAGTGAATCGTAGTGTCAGAAAGATGAAACTAAACCTCGTAAATATTGTACCTGCCGGGCGAGAACATTCTTGATTTTCCCGTTTAAAGTTTGCAGGTTTTAGAAAGGCCTGGTAATTATAATGAGTATTTTAAATGTAGCTAATTTAAGTCATGGTTTTGGCGATCGTGCTATCTTCCATGATGTATCTTTCCGTCTCCTCAAAGGGGAGCATATCGGATTAATCGGTGCCAACGGAGAAGGTAAATCCACGTTTATGAATATCGTCACAGGTAAGCTTATGCCGGACGAAGGGAAGGTGGAATGGTCCAAGCATGTTCATGTCGGATATCTTGATCAGCATGCAGTCCTGGAACGTGGCATGACGCTTCGCAGCGTATTACAATCGGCCTTCTCCTATTTATTTGAATTAGAGGATAAGATGAACCAGATCTGCGACACCATGGGTGATGCAGACGGTGATACTTTAAATGATATGATCGAAGAGCTTGGTACCATCCAAGAGTTATTGGCGATGCATGATTTCTATATCATCGATAATAAAGTTGAAGAGATTGCGCATGCTCTGGGACTGGATGATATCGGCCTTGATAATGACGTCGCTGACTTGAGCGGCGGGCAGAGAACGAAGCTGCTGCTCGCGAAGCTGTTACTCGAGAAGCCCGACATCTTATTATTGGATGAGCCGACGAATTATCTTGATGTACAGCATATCGAATGGCTGAAGCGCTATCTGAATGAATATGAGAATGCTTTTATCCTGATCTCCCATGATATTCCCTTCCTGAACAGTGTTATAAATATCATCTATCATATGGAGAACCAGGCGTTGAGCCGCTATGTCGGTAATTATGACAAATTCTTAGAAGTATATGAGATGAAGAAGAAGCAGCTTGAGTCGGCTTACAACCGTCAACAGAAGGAAATCGAAGAGCTGGAGGACTTTGTTGCCCGCAATAAGGCCAGAGTCTCTACCCGTAACATGGCCATGTCACGTCAAAAGAAGCTAGACAAGATGGATGTCATAGAGTTAGCAAAAGATAAGCCAAAGCCGGAATTCAACTTCAAGGAAGCCCGTGCTGCCGGCAGATATATCTTTCAGACTGAGGATCTGGTCATTGGATATGAAGAGCCTCTCTCCTCTCCTCTGACTCTTTCCATGGAGCGAGGCGATAAGATTGTACTCGTTGGTGCCAATGGTATTGGTAAGACAACTCTGCTAAAGAGTATTCTGGGATTAATTCCAGCTCTCAGCGGTACCGTAACCCTCGGTGATTATTTAAGTATCGGTTACTTTGAACAGGAAATGGCACCAAGCACTAATACCTGCCTTGAGGAGTTGTGGAAGGAATACCCGGGCTATACCCAATATGAGATTCGCTCCGCTCTTGCCAAATGTGGCCTTACAACTAAGCATATTGAGAGTCAGGTAAGAGTCTTGAGCGGTGGTGAGCAGGCGAAAGTCCGTCTCTGTAAGCTGATTAATCGTGAGACTAATATTCTTCTTCTCGACGAGCCTACTAATCATCTCGATGTAGATGCGAAGGAAGAATTGAAACGCGCTCTGAAAGCCTTCAAGGGAAGCATCCTCCTCATCTGCCACGAACCTGAATTCTATGAAGACGTAGCAAACAAAGTATGGGATTGTAGTAAGTGGACCACAAGGAAATAACAGAAAAATGATTGGACTATGATCGCTGTGTAAGGCTGTATCTTCGCAGGTGACTTGCATGAGATTTCGGATCTCTGACACCAAGCTTAATTGTTCACAGAAGAATTGATATATAGACATATGTCATTCTTCCTGCGTACAATTACACTCGTCGTCAGCCGTAACGAAATTCATTTGCAAGCTCACCTACAAAGATACAGCCTTACGCAGAAGGTATTGTATCGATCAATTGTAACAGAGAATAAATTTTGATCTACTAGATTGAATCTTTTATTTAGTTCGCGTCAGGTTAAAGAACGCGAAGCAACTTAGCTTTACAAATTGGAATTTGTTGAACTTCGTATTATGCTTCTTTTGTGCAACAACTGATTACCTTTTCAGCAAAATCAACAGCTATTTTCTTTGAATCTTCCGTTTCAAATTTATCTACATCATCGCCTGCATTTCTCTGTACAGCAGCCTTCCCAATATACTTAATTTTAAAGTGCTCGCAAAATCGTTTAATTCCATCTTCAAAAGGACTTATACCATATTCGAGGTCATAACCACATGTAGCAA
>JAGFXQ010000140.1 GCA_017861355.1 Bacillota bacterium | reverse complement strand
AAAGACGTCGCGGGCTGGCTGATTATGTTACCCACAATTATATTGTTTGCCTTTTTCGTTTGGGAGCCTCTATTGGAAAGCATTCGCCTTTCCTTATATACAGCAAAGGGTATTCGATTACAGGAATTCGTTGGATTTGACAATTATCTGCTTGTATTCAAGCATCCGGACTTTATGGATGCGTTTACAAACACTTTCAAATACATATTATGGTCTTTGGTGATCGGCTTTTTTGTTCCGATTATTATCGCTATTCTGATATCCGAGACAGTTCATTTAAAAGGGTTGTTTAAAGTCGGAGTATATTTCCCGAATATTATGCCAGGTATGGCTATGGTAATGATGTTAGGCTATTTCTTCCGTCCGGGCAATACGGGTGTATTGAATATTTTGCTATCGAAGATCGGAATAGAACCCATGATCTGGCTTACCAATATTAAGCTGACCATACCGCTCATTGTAGTAACAATGACTTGGCGAGGAGCGGGAGCCACTGCATTCCTCTATCTGGCAGGGATTAACAGTATAAACCCTGAACTGTATGAAGCAGCTACGTTAGATGGTGCCGGCATCCGTCAGAGAATCAGATTTATCACAATACCGAATATTTTCTCTCTTGGAAAAACCTTATTGATTCTACAGATTATTGCCGTGTTCCAGATATTATATGAGCCTTTGGTTATGACAAATGGCGGACCGAATAATGCGAGTATCTCGATTATGCAACTGGTATATAATTATGCCTTCCGAGATTTCAATTATCCGGCAGCAGCCTCGTTATCCGTTATGATTTGTATCATACTTATTCTACTTAGCGGTCTGTACTTTAAGATCACAAAAACAAAAGACTGATACCTATCACAAATAAGTCATAGAGAAAGGCACAGGTGCAATTATGTTTTTTAAAAAATATTTAGAAAAAGAAGAAGGGACGATTCGTTATTACGATCTTCATTCCTTACGGCATAAAATTCTGGCTATACTTATCTTTATTGCCTGTCTGGCAATGTTGGTGGTTGCTTTATTTCCGACAGTCTGGGTGTTCCTGGCAAGCTTTAAGGATATCGCACAATTTCGTAAAGAAGCAACGATCCTGCCGAGAAGCTTTGATATTCAGACTTATATTAAGACCTGGAATGATCTGAAGTTTGTTAAGTATTATATCAATTCCTTCATCGTGGTGACAGGCTGTGTGATCTGCTCGGTCCTGTTTAACGGCTTATTGGCATATGGCTTGGCAATTCTGAAGCCAAGAGGACACAAGGTAGTATTTACTCTGGTAATGTGGGGTTTATTGATTCCTGCAACCACCAGTGTGGTTGCACTTTTTGTGAACATTAATCGAATTGGTTTGAACCAGTCTTATGTTCCCTTATGGCTTGCAGCCGGTGCGAATGCCTTTTATGTAGTCATGTTTAAGCAGTTTTTTGAAGGCCTGCCAAGGGAAATTATCGAGGCAGCGAAACTGGATGGTTGTGGTGTACTGCAAACCTTTATCCAAATCATTTTACCATTATCAAAATCGATTGTTATGGTTATTGCGATCTTTACAGTAAATGCAGCCTGGTCAGATTTCCTGCTTCCTTATCTGGTATTGGGAGGCTCGCCGAAGGAGACTGTTATGGTCCGTTTGTTCATGTTCCGGACCTCGAATGCAACTGATGTGGAGATACTTCGAGCAGTAGCATTCTCAATTATTCCACCAATTATTTTATTTACAATATTCCAGAAGCAGATTACAGCAGGTGCAACAACCGGTGCAGTAAAGGGCTAAGAACTTGGAGGCAAAGAATGGCTAAAATAGCAGATAAATATTACGTGACAGATCCATGGAAAGTGATTGAGGAGGGATTCAATCCTGC
Organism: Bacillota bacterium; assembly: GCA_017861355.1. Taxonomy (GTDB): domain Bacteria; phylum Bacillota; class Clostridia; order Lachnospirales; family Lachnospiraceae; genus Mobilitalea. The sequence continues at coordinate 6,446 of JAGFXQ010000140.1, read as the reverse complement.
CTATTCTCAGGTGTCCGAATCCATCTTTTCTCTTGGAAATGAGTTTATGGGTATCCGAGGATATTTTGAAGAAGGGTACTTGGGAGAGAGCCTGATTGGCAGTTACTTCAATGGCATCTACGAGTCGGCTAAGATAGAAGGCTCCTCATATAAAGGAATTATCGATAAGACAGAATTCATGGTGAATTCTGTGGATTGGCTTTATCTACGGATACAGATCGGTAATGAAAAGCTTAGCTTTGAGCAGGCACAGATCGAAGACTTTAACAGAACCCTCAACTTGAGAACTGGGGTATTAACCAGGAGCTATATCTGGATATTGGAGAATGGCTATCGGCTGAAGCTTGAGTTTGAACGCTTCCTTTCCATGAAGGATGCTCATCTGGGAGGACAGAAGTTAACGCTGACCCCGCTTAATTTCAGCGATCAGGTTACAATCATAGCGGGGCTGGATTTTACCCAGCCTCATCACATGGTCGGCAAAAATCTCTGGAATTGTGAAGAGAAAAAGACCGGTGAAAAATGGTGCAGTATCACTGCGGATACGGTAAATACCCTTCAATCCGTGCATTCGTTAAGTTGTTTCCACGGAGAAGCTGTCTCGGAGCAGGATATTATTGAGAAGAAAAGAGTTCTGAAAGAATTTATCTTTTCTCTTAAAGAAGGAAAAGCAACGACTCTGTCTAGGTTGGTTATGAATGTAGTGAGAAAAGAACAAACGAATGCAGAGCTTGAGAGATTTAACGTTAAATGTCAGAATGCCGAACTTCTCTTACCAACATTGCAATATGAAACAGTGAAGGAAGAAAGTGCATCCTGGTGGGATAAGATGTGGTTGGATTCGGATATCGAGATTAATGGGGACGACCTAAATCAACAGGGAATTCGCTTCTGTATCTTCCAGATGCACCAGACATATCACGGTGCAGATCGTGGAACAATCATCGGTGCGAAGGGTCTGACCGGAGAGGCATACAGCGGTAATACCTTCTGGGATACCGAGACCTATTGTCTTCCTTTTTACATATTTAATAATGTTGAGGCAGCAAAGCATCTGTTGGAATTCCGGTACCTGACATTACCGGAGGCTCGTGAGAGAGCGAAGGCTTTGGATTGTGAAGGAGCATTTTATCCGATTGCAACTATCAGCGGAAGAGAGTGTTGCAGCTTGTGGCAGCATGCCAGCCTGCAAATGCAGGCCTCTACAGCAGTTGCCTTTGGCATCAAGCACTTTGAGGCGGTAACCGGGGACGTAGAATTCGTATTCGAGACCGGTCTTCCAATCCTCGTAGAAATCAGCCGTATGCTGGCCAGTCGAGGTGATTGGAATGCGGATCACACCCATTATGGTTATTATGGCGTCATGGGACCGGATGAGTTCCAGATGATGGTGAATAACAACTGTTATACGAACTTTATGGGGAAGGTTACTCTGGAATATACACTTGACGTCTTACAGAGATTACAGCAAAGGGACATTGCTGCTTATCATAGCATTCGGAAAGAGCTTAAACTCACCGAAAGTGAAAGCACGAACTGGAAGTTGATTGCAGAGAACATGTATATCCCATACAATGAGGAAACAAAGATCTTTGAGCAGCATGAAGGATATTTCTCCCTGCCGCATATTGATGTAGATCAGATCCCGATCGAAGACTTCCCACTCTATCACCACTGGAGCTATGACCGTATCTACCGTAATGATATGATTAAGCAGCCCGATGTATTGATGATGATGTTATTATATAACGGATGCTTTACGAAAGAGCAGTTAAAGAAGAATTATGAGTACTACGAGCCTCGCTGTATCCATGAGAGCTCTTTATCACCATCTGTGCACTCTATTCTGGCAGCGCAGCTGCAAAAGCATGAAGAAGCGTTCAAATTCTTTGGCTTCGCCACACGCATGGATCTGGATAACTATAACCGGAATTCCTCCGAAGGTTTGCATACTACTTCCATTGCGGCAGCTTGGATGAATATCGTTTATGGTTTTGGCGGAATGCGCTCAGATAGCGGAGTACTCAGCTTCTCCCCTTCGATTCCGAAGGATTGGAGCAGCTATTCCTTCCGTATCCACTATAAGAATGATGTAATACAGGTTGAGATAGGTAAAGCGGAAGCGACCTTCTATACTCTCCATGGCTCTGACATTGAAGTCTTTATCTATGACAAGCCGATGCTTCTGGGCAAGGATAAGGTCAACGTCAGAATACCGAAGGAATGGATAAGTAAATAAAGATTGGAGGGAGCCATGATAAACTGGAGAATCGAGGAGGAGGGCTTTGATCAGGAACGAATCTCCTCCCATGGAAATAAGTTCCTGGTTGGCAACGGTTACCTGGGGATTCGGGGTACTTTACCGGAATATGAGAAGAAAGAGTTCGTAGCGGTCAATCTGGCAGGAATCTATGATCAGGTAGGGGATGGCTGGAGAGAACCACTCAATGCTCCAAATGGTCTATATACATACCTGAGATTAAATAATAAGGAGTATCGTTTACCGCAATCGGAACCGGAACAGCATAAGGTCTCTTTGGATTACAGACATGGAGTGTATGAAAGATCGACCACTTGGAATGCAGCGGAAGGTAGGTTGACTCTTCTGACTCAGAGATTTGCTTCCATGGATGAGAAACATCTGATCTGCATGAGATATAGTATCAAGGTGGAGGATGAGTCAGAACAAGAGATCGATGCAGAGATTTTCACCGGAATCGATGCAGAGGTGTGGGACATTAATGGTCCGCATTATGATGAACTTAACATGAGGACGAATGCAGAAGGCAATACTGCAGATGAGCTGATTATGGTGACCGGAACCACCCATGAAAGCGGTGATCAGGTTGGCGTATATGAAACCTATCGCTTTGATCCTATGCATCAGCAGGAGATTGTTATTGAGGATAACAAAATCCTCCGCAGACTTACTTTTAAAATGAAACCAGGCAAAGAGTATCAGCTGTTCAAATTCATCAGTGTCTATACCAGTAAGGATCATACAGATTATGAGAAGCTTGGCAGAGAACTGGTATCTGCATCCAAGCATACCGGTTATCAGAAAAAGCTGGAACTACATAGTAAACAATGGGAGAAGCTTTGGTGCAACTCAGAGGTTATGATTGACGGTGATGATGAAGCAATGGAGGCATTGAATTATTCCCTGTATCACCTGCACTGTATCGCACCCAGACACACGGATCACCTGTCGATTGCAGCCAGAGGCTTATCCGGGCAGACTTATAAGGGAGCTGTGTTCTGGGATACCGAGATGTTCATGTTGGATTTTTTCCTATTTACCGAACCGGAGGTTGCAAAGACCTTATTAAAGTATCGTATCGACACATTGCCCGGTGCGAAGAAGAAGGCGGAGTATTATGGCTACCAGGGAGCGTTCTATGCCTGGGAAAGCCAGGAAGGCGGTTATGACGCCTGCTCTGACTATAATGTTACCGATGTATTCACCGGCAGGCAGATGAGAACGTATTTTAAGGATAAACAGATCCATATCAGTGCTGCTGTCGTCTATGGAATCATGCGTTATGTGAATTATACCGGTTCCTTAGAATTACTCGCAGATGGCGGTGCAGAGGTTATTCTGGAGTGTGCAAGCTTCTATTACGATCTGTTGGTTAAGAAGGTCCGAGGCGATCGTTACGAGCTACATGATGTGATCGGACCGGATGAATACCATGAACGAGTGAATAATAACACTTATACCAATCGTATGGCAAAGTACACCTTTGACAGTGCGATTCAAATATTGCGCAAGCTTGTCTATCAGGATGTCCGGATAGAAGAAAGGCTGAAGGACAGATATGATCTGACCGGACTGCTGGAACAGTTTCAAGATGCATCGGATCGTCTATATATTCCCGAACCGGATCAAAAAGGTGGAGTGATCGAGCAATTTGACGGATATTTTGCTTTAGAAGAAGTGTCGATAGAAGAGCTGAAGGGAAGACTGCTCCATGATAAGGAATACTGGGGTGGTGCTTACGGTATCGCAACTCATACCAAGGTGATCAAACAGGCAGATGTAGTAACGATGCTGAACCTCTTCTCGCAGGATTATGAGGAAGAAATTTTAAGCAAGAACTGGGAGTATTATGAACCACGCACCGAACACGGCTCCTCATTAAGTGCCTGCATGTATGCAATACTGGCCTGCAAGTGCCATATGCCTGAGAAAGCGTATCCTTTCTTTATGAAGTCTGCATTATCTGATATCAGTGGGAAAGGGAAGGAGTGGGCTGGACTGATCTATATCGGTGGTACTCATCCTGCTTCGAGCGGAGGTGCATATATGACAGCCATCGAAGGATTTGCCGGAGTTCATCTGGAGCAAGGTGAACTTAAGATAAAGCCTTGTCTGCCACCGGGATGGAATGGCATGAGCTTTCCTATCATTTACCGGGATGAGCTCTACCGGGTTGAGATCACCAAGGAGCAAAGCTCGATCCATAATCTTGGAAAGCCTTGACTTTTGGATTAATCGTATATGCCAAGAATATAGCCTGGAAAGTATTGAGAAGAGAAGTATAGAGAAATTAGGAACAGAGAAGACAGGAACAGAGAAGATCGAAAGTATAGATAAGATAGAGAGGGGCTGTCACAAAACAATTCATCTTACACTTTGTCGGAATATCATAAGGATATAACAACAATGCAGTAAAGTAAATGTTTTGTAACAGCCCTGTTAATTCATGACAAGTGAAACGATTTATCGTTTCATCTTGTTTATATTTAAATATTATGCCTTCCCCTTGAGTAAGTTTGTGCAGAGGAAGACGTAGGTACAAACTTCTATGCGTGAAGATGATTTTTCTTCACACTGTCGCGTTCCACCAGACGGATTGGCAGGATGACGGATCGTTCCTTCAGAGGATTCTTATCCAGCATATCGATTAAGAAATTGACTGCCAGCTTACCTTTGAGCGGTGCATCCTGATGGATTGTCGTTAAGGTTGGTGAGGTCAGACGGCAGAGATTAATATCATCGAAGCCGATGACGGAGATGTCCTCCGGAACTCGTTTGCCTGATTGCTCGATGCCGGCCATAATACCTGCGGCCAGAATATCGGCAGTAGCAAATACGGCAGTAATGTCGGTTCTCTCTGCAATCCGTCTACCGGAATGAATGGTGGTCTCCGTATCAAGCTCCTGCTCGAATACAAGCTCCGGCTTGAACTCGATGGAGGCATTCGCCAAAGCATCCTTATAACCTTGAAAACGCTCAGATACTACGCCTCGAATCTTAATCGGAGGAGAGGCAAAGGCAATCTTACGGTGGCCCTGATCGATTAAATACTTCGTAGCAGTATAACCGCCGTTATAATCCTCAAGACCGATATTGCACATATTAGAGTCAGGTACATAGCTATCGATTAATACAATTGGAATATTTAAATCCTTTAAGGTGGTATAGAATTCATCTTCGAAGACACCGGTGAAGAAGAGACCGTCCACATTCCAATTACGAAGGAAAGCAGATAAATCAGCGGTTGTCTCAACGGCACGTAGCATCAGATAGTAGCCGTTTTCCCTCAAAGTTTTCTCGATGGATCCGATAAAAGCAGAATGAAAAGGGTCCTCAATAATGGTTTCCTTCTTGTTCGAGGTCAGATGACTGATCATACCGATCACCTTTGAGGAACTGGAAACTAAAGAACGTGCAGACATATTTGGGACATATCCTAATCTGTCAATTGCGTCATTGATAAGTTCAATGGTTTCAGCTGAAACACGACCGGCTCTGCCATGAATCACATTTGAAACCGTGGTACAGCTAACACCGACCGCATTAGCAATATCTTTAATCGTAGACATTTTTTACGTTCCTTTCTCGTAGGTTTAATGTTAAACTTCTGATGTTTAGTTTAACATAAGGAACTTAAAATGTATAGATGTTACAACGCAAATATTTTTTGGGAGGTTCACATATGGAGAAGAAAAAATTAGTTCTTACAATTACGGAATGGGTACTGGTAATTGGTCTGATTGCAGGGGGTGTATGGGGCTATCTGCAAACGCAAAATCGATCCAAAGAGGTTAGTGCGATGGTGGATATGAGCTCCTCCAAGCTAGTGCTGTATGAAGGACCAACCTCTTTGAAGGATGCGACAGACGAGGATCTAAAGACAGTGAATGAAGCAGGCCGGGATTTTTCTTTGATGCACTGCACCGATACCCAGGTTTCGGTCAACGGCTATGAATGTTATGTCTATGATACCAACGTAAATCATAACCGGGTATGGTTTAGCGATTATATGCCTACCCAGTCAAGAACGCCGATTACCTATTTTGATTTTGAGGGAATTGCGGATATCGTTGTGACAGTGCCGAACATGGATCTAAAGTCAGTTAAAATAAGCCCGGTAAGTTATGGGATCGAACCGGTGATTGATCAGGAAAAGCACACGGTCACCTTTACCATCACGAAGCAG